>NZ_JBJZOG010000027.1:0-72344 GCF_047200535.1 Micromonospora mangrovicola
CCAACAAGGAAGACATGGAAGTCCGTCGACACCCCTTCGCTGCCCCGCCCCGAACCGTGGGGGGCGGGGCGCCCCCGGGGCCTCCCCTTGGGCCCCCCGCGGCGTGCGTCGGGCTCAGCCGGCCAGCCGGGCCAGCTCCTCGTCGACGATCGACGGGTCGAGCTTGCGGAACACCGGCTTCGGCGCCGCGAGCGGCCGGCCCACCTCCAGGGGTACGGACTCCCAGCGCGCGCCGACCGTGTAGTCGCCGGTCAGCACCGGGTACGCCGGCCCGCCGTCGAGGTCCTCGACCTCCTCGATCACCGGCATCGGCGCGTGTACGCCGGTGCCGCCGAGCAGCTCGTGGATCTTCTGCGCGGAGTGCGGCAGGAACGGGGTGAGCAGGGTGTTGGCGTCGCTGACCACCTGGAGGGCGACGTGCAGGATGGTGCCCATCCGGGGCTTGTCGTCCTCGCCCTTGAGCTTCCAGGGGGCCTGCTCCGACAGGTACTTGTTGGCCTCGGCGACCACCCGCATCGCCTCGCCGATGGCCTGCTTCTGCCGGTGCTTGGCGATCAGGTCACCGACGGCGGCGAAGCCGGCCTTCGCGGTGGCGAGCAGCGCCTCGTCGGCCTCGGTGAGCCCGGCCGGGTCGACCGGCGGGATCGCGCCGAAGTTCTTCGCCGCCATCGAGACGGAGCGGTTGACCAGGTTGCCCCAGCCGGCGACCAGCTCGTCGTTGTTGCGGCGGAGGAACTCGGCCCAGGTGAAGTCGGTGTCGTTGCTCTCCGGGCCGGCGACCGCGATGAAGTAGCGCAGCGCGTCGGCGTCGTACCGCGCCAGGAAGTCCCGGACGTAGATCACGACCTTGCGGGAGGAGGAGAACTTCCGCCCCTCCATGGTCAGGTATTCGCTGGAGACGACCTCGGTGGGCAGGTTGAGCCGACCCAGCTCGCCCGGCTCGCCGTCCCGGGAGCCCTCGCCGGAGTAGCCGCCGAGCAGCGCCGGCCAGATCACCGAGTGGAAGACGATGTTGTCCTTGCCCATGAAGTAGTAGCTGCGGGCGTCCTTCCCCTCGGCGTCGGCCGACCACCACTTGCGCCACGCGTCCGGGTCGCCGGTGCGGCGGGCCCACTCGATGGACGCGGACAGGTAGCCGATGACCGCGTCGAACCAGACGTAGATCCGCTTGTCGGGCCGGTCGCGCCAGCCGTCCAGCGGGATCGGCACGCCCCACTCCAGGTCCCGGGTGATGGCCCGGGGCTGGAGGTCGTCCAGGAGGTTCCTGGAGAACCGCAGCACGTTGGGCCGCCAACCCTCCCGGGTGTCCAGCCACTGCCGCAGCGCGTCGGCCAGGGCGGGCAGGTCCAGGAAGAAGTGCTCGGTCTCGACGAACTCCGGCGTCTCCCCGTTGATCTTCGACTTGGGGTTGATCAGGTCGATCGGGTCGAGCTGGTTGCCGCAGTTGTCGCACTGGTCGCCGCGGGCGCTGTCGTAGCCGCAGATCGGGCAGGTGCCCTCGATGTAGCGGTCGGGCAGGGTACGCCCGGTGGACGGGGAGATCGCCCCGGTGGTGACCTTGGGGACGATGTAGCCGTTGCGGTGGAGCCCCTGGAACAGTTCCTGCACCACCGCGTAGTGGTTGCGGGTGGTGGTGCGGGTGAACAGGTCGTACGACAGCCCGAGCGCGCGCAGGTCCTCGGCGATCACCCGGTTGTACCGGTCGGCCAACTCGCGCGGGGTGACCCCCTCGGCGTCGGCCTGCACCTGGATCGGCGTGCCGTGCTCGTCGGTGCCCGAGACCATGAGCACGTCGTGACCGGCCATCCGCATGTACCGGGCGAAGACGTCGGAGGGAACGCCGAATCCGGATACGTGGCCGATGTGGCGCGGGCCGTTGGCGTAGGGCCAGGCGACCGCGGCGAGAACGTGACTCATGAGCGTCAAGCCTAGTGATTGCCTCGGGCCGCCCGCGAACCAATAGGGCGCGTCCCACGACCCGCTCCCGACGGCCCGTCCGATTTGTCGCCGACACGCGGCTTGAGCTGCCCGGCCGGCTCCGCCTACCGGTGTGAAATGAACGGCGTGACCAGCAGACGAGCGGCACCGGGCCAGGACGGGCCCCCCGCCGCGGCGACCGGCGAGGCTGGCGTTGCGGCCCACCCGGGCGCGACGCGCGGCGGCTCGGTCGCCCCGCAGCCCCGGCTGGACCCGGAGGGCCCACCGGTCGAGGTGGAGCCGACCACCGGGACGCCGGTGGACGCGGTGCCCCGCCGGGTGCCGGTCCGGCAAACCCGCTGGCGGCTGCCCTCCCCCGCCGGCCCGCCGGACGGCGGCGGCGAGGTCTTCTGGGCGCCGATCGAGAAGGTGCACTGGGACGGCGCCCCGCTGCGGCAGCAACCCCGCAAGGCGGACCGGTCACCGACCCCGGCGTGCCGGCGGGCCCGGACCCGGCGCGGCCACCCGCCGGATCCGCTGCGCGGGCTGGCCGCGCTGATGACGTTGAGCCTGTTGGCGGCCTTCTTCGCCTGGGTCAGCGCGGGGCCGCTCTGGCTGGCGGTGGGGCACTCGACGAACGGGACCGTGCTGATCGCGGACTGTTCGGGCGGCGGCCTGACCCAGCGCTGCCGGGGCGTCTTCGTCGCCGACGCGGAGCGTTTCGTCGCGCACGGCGTACGGGTGAGCGGGGTGCCGGCCGAGCGCAGTGCCACCGGCACCGCGCTGCCGGCCCGGATGACCGGGCCGGACGGCGGCATCGCGTACGCGGACACCGGCGCCGGCGGGCACCTCCGCTGGCTGCTCGGCCTGCTGCTGGTGGCGGCCTGCGCCGCCGGGATCGCCCGGTGGACCGGCGCCACCCGGCTGCCGGACCCCCGGCACCGGCGCTGGGCGGTGGGGGCGGCGCTGGGCGGCCCACTGCTGATCACCGCCGGCTTCCTGGCCGCCGCCTGGTGATCCGGCCCGCCGGGGTCGCCCGCGCACGCCAGGTCGGCCAGGTGGGCGGCGTCCCGGGGCGCCGAAGCCCGCCAGGCCGACGAGGTGGCGACGCACGTCAGGCGTGCACGACCCCGTACACCTCACGGCGGCGTAGCCCGTACTCGGTGGCGACCTCGGTGACGGCGTCGCGGCGGGACAGCCCGGCCGCCTCCCGCTCGGCCACTGCGGCGCGCAGCGTGTCGTCGTCGGGCCGGGTCGCGGCGGCCGGCGGCGCGCCGGCCACGACCAGGGTGATCTCGCCCCGGGGGTCCCCCTCGGCGGCCCACTCGGCCAGCTCGCCCAGCGGCCGACGGACCACCTCCTCGTAGGTCTTGGTCAGCTCGCGGCAGAGCGCGGCGGGCCGGTCCGGGCCGAAGGTGGCGGCCAGGTCGGCCAGCGCACCGGCGATCCGGTGCGGCGCCTCGAACAGCACCAGGGTGCGTTCCTCGGCGGCGAGGGCGCGTAGTCGGGACCGCCGGGCGCCGGGTGTGCGGGGCAGGAAGCCCTCGAAGCAGAACCGGTCGCAGGGCAGCCCGGAGAGCGCCAGCGCGGTGGTCACCGCGCTCGGCCCGGGAGCCGCGGTGACCGGGAGCCCGGCGTCGATCGCGGCCCGGACCAGCCGGTAGCCGGGGTCGGAGACGCTGGGCATGCCACCGTCGGTGACCAGGGCGATCGTGTACCCGGCGGCGAGCACGTCGACCAGTTCCGGGGTACGCCGCTCCTCGTTGCCCTCGAAGTAGGAGACGATCCGGCCGGGCACGGTGACGTCCAGGTCCCGGGCCAGCCGGGTGAGCCGCCGGGTGTCCTCGGCGGCGACCACGTCGGCGGTGGCGAGCACCTCGCGGAACCGGGTCGAGGCGTCGGCCGGGTTGCCCAGCGGGGCGCCGAGCAACACGAGGCGTCCGACCTCGGACATTTCACCCACTCCAGTGCGCTCCTTCATCGACAGCGGTACCAATCTCGGGGACGACAGGCGCCACCGGGCACCTTCGCAGCCTACGATCGCCGGGTGACGAGTGCGTCGACAGCACAGAGCGCGAGCGCGGGTCGGGCCGGATCGGACCGGACGACCGCCGACCAGACCACCGCCGACCAGGGCGCCGGGACCGTGACCACCGGCGCGGGCGGGGTTCCGGCCGTCGTCCGCCGGCGGCTCGCCACGGTCGACGCCCGCCTCGACGGGCACGCCTGGCTGGCCACCACGGTCGTCGTGGCGATCGCGGCGATCCTGCGCTTCGTCGGCCTCAGCGGCCCGCCGGGCAAGATCTTCGACGAGATCTACTACGCCCGGGACGCGTACGGGCTGATCGACCGCGGCGTCGAGTGGAACTACAAGGACGGCGGCCCGTCGTACGTGGTGCATCCGCCGCTGGGCAAGTGGCTCATCGGGCTCGGCGAGTGGGCCTTCGGCTACCAGGACGCGGAGCTGAAGATCTCCGTGCCGGGGCACCTGACGACCACCGCCCCCGAGTTCGGCTGGCGGTTCGCGGCGGCCATCGCGGGCACCCTGTCGGTGCTGATGCTGGTGCGGATCGGCCGGCGGATGTTCCGGTCCACCACGCTGGGCTGCGCGGCCGGCCTGCTGCTCGCCCTGGACGGCTTCCACCTGGTGCTCTCCCGCACCGCGCTGCTCGACATCTTCCTGCTGCTGTTCGTGCTGGCCGCGTTCGGTGCGCTGGTCCTCGACCGGGACGCCCGACGCCGCCGCTGGTCGCGGGCGCTGGACGCCGGGCTCGACCCGTCGGTGCCGGGCCGGGCCGGCCGGCCCCCGTCGACCTGGCGGGACTGGCCGTGGTGGCGGCTGGCCGCCGGGGTCCTGCTCGGCTGCGCCTGCGCGGTGAAGTGGAGCGGGCTGTACTTCGTACCGGCCTTCGCGCTGTTGGTGATCTTCTGGGAGGTCGGCGTCCGCCGGTCCGCCGGGGTACGCCACCCGTGGCGGGACGCCCTGCTCGACGAGCTGCCCTGGCTGCTGCTGGCCGGGGTGCTGATGGTCGGCACCTATGTCGCCACCTGGTCGGGTTGGCTGCTCAGCGACGACGGCTACTACCGGCTGGCCAGCCGGTACCCGAACACCCCGGGGCTGAGCGACACCCCGGTCATCGGCGCGCTGATCAACCTGTGGGAGTACCACAGGGCCGCGTACGGCTTCCACACCCAGCTCGACGATCCGCACAAGTACCAGTCCTGGCCGTGGCAGTGGCTGCTGCTGGGCCGCCCGGTCGCCTTCTACTGGTCTGGCGACGGCAACTGCGGCGCGCCGAGTTGCGCCTCGGAGGTGCTGCTGCTGGGCACCCCGCTGCTGTGGTGGTCGTTCCTGCCCGCGCTGGCCGTGACGGCCTGGCTGGGGTTGGCCCGGCGGGACTGGCGGGCCGGGGCCATCCTGCTCAGCGTGGCCGCCGGCCTGCTGCCGTGGTTCTGGTTCGCCCTCGACAACCGGACGATGTTCTCCTTCTACGCCGCGCCGGCGGTGCCGTTCCTGGTGCTGGCGGTGGTCTACGTGCTCGGGGCGATCGTCACGCCCGCACCGGTCACCGGCACGGCGGCACCGCCGCCGAGCGAGCAGGACGTCTCCGACCGGCGGCTGGTGGGCGGGATCATCGTCGGCGCGTACGTGCTGCTGGTCGCCCTCTGCTTCGGCTACTTCTACCCGATCTTCGTGGGCCGGCTGATGACGTACGCGGACTGGTCCGCCCGGATGTGGCTGGACGGGCGCTGGATCTGACCCGCGCCCGGAACCGCACGTCGCGGCCCGGTGGCACGTCCACCGGGCCGCACTGCTTGGCGGAAGGGGCAGGCGGGGCGCATCCGCGGCCGGCCGGCGGGCACGAAAAAGCGCGCCCCGATCGCCTGCCACGGGGGAAGCGGGCGATTGGGGCGCGCAAGAAGAGCTTAACCACACTCTCGCACTCGCACAACGGGTGGCCTTGGGTCAGATTTCCGACGAATGCACCACCCCACAAATGGTTTACACCTTGCAGATAACGGTGGGTTACGCCGCCGAGACATTGCGAACTCTTTACGATTCCGCGGGCGGACCGGCACCCGGAACGCAGCCCCTGATCACGCCGCCAACGCATCGGGTGACTTCGATCTGGCCGCCGGGACCCCACCCGGATGATCTTCCAAAGTGGATCTCACTACACTTCGCCCGGTGATCAACAAGAGACGATCGACAGCCGTCCTTCTCGGACTGTTGGCGACGACCGCGCTGATCGGTCCCACCCCCGTCCGGGCCGACGAAACCGCCGAACCACCCGCCGAACCACCCAAGGTGGAGCTCGTCCTCGACGTGAGCGGCTCGATGCGGGCCCAGGACATCGACGGACGCAGCCGGATCTCCGTCGCACAGCAGGCGTTCAACGAGGTCGTGGACGCGCTGCCGGACGAGACCCAGCTCGGCATCCGGGTGCTGGGCGCCACCTACCGGGGCAAGGACAAGAAGCAGGGTTGCCTGGACACCCAGCAGATCGTGCCGGTCGGGACGGTGGACCGGACCCAGGCCAAGGCGGCGGTCGCCACGCTGCGGCCGACCGGATTCACCCCGGTCGGGCTGGCGCTGCGTTCGGCGGCCCAGGACCTCGGCACGGGCAGCACCGCGCGCCGGATCGTGCTGATCACCGACGGCGAGGACACCTGCGCCCCACCCGACCCCTGCGAGGTGGCCCGGGAACTGGCCGCGCAGGGCACCAAGCTGGTCGTCGACACCCTCGGCCTCGCCCCCGACGAGAAGGTACGCCGGCAGCTGCTCTGCATCGCCGGGGCGACCGGCGGCACGTACACGGCGGCGCAGAGCGCCGACGAGCTGACCGGCCGGATCAAGCAGCTCGTCGACCGGGCCCGGGACACCTACACCGCCGCCCCGACCGTGGTCGGCGGATCAGCCGAGTGCGGCAACGCGCCGCTGCTCGGCCCGGGCGTCTACACCGACCGGGAGGCGTTCTCCGAGCACCGCTGGTACCGGGTGCCGGTCCGCCCCGGCCAGGAGCTGCGGGCCTCGGTCAGCATCGCGCTGGACCGACCGGTCAATCCCGACTACGGGGTGCTGCTGCGGGCCACCGCGCCGGACGGGCGGGAACTCGTGCGGGGCGTCGACGCCGGCAGCGGGCGCACCGACGTGATCTCCGCCGGCCTGCGCTGGTCGGGGACGGAGGAGACTCCCGAGCCCACCCCGAGTGGCACGGTGACCGCGCAGACCGTCTGCCTGGTGGTCAGCAACGCCTTCGCCGCCCGGCCGGGTACCGAGGCCACCCCGGGCCTGCCCGTGGAGCTGACGGTCGACGTGGTCGCCGCGTCCCCCGCCCCGGACGGGCCGGATCTCGGCCGCGGCTGGGCCCTGCTGCTCCTGCTCACCCTGGCCGGGCTGGTCACCGGGCTGGTCGCCGGGCTGCTCACCCGCTGGTGGGTCGCCACCTGGAGGGAGAACTGAGGATGCGTACGCTGATCCGCTCCGCCGCGGCACTGGCCGCCACCGGGCTCGCCCTCGCCCCGGGGGCCGCCTCGGCCGCACCCACCCCGTCGCCGGGCGCGGCCACGGTCACCAAGGCCGGCACCTCGTTCCTGACCGCCACCGCCATCACCGCCGGGCAGCCGGTGCGGGTGGGCGCCTCGACGGGTGACCACCTCTACTGGTCGTTCCGTGCCGAGGCCGGTCAGGTACACGAGATCGCCGCGGCGGTCTCGTTCCCGAAGGGCCGCACCGGCGCGTCGACCTGGACGGTGGACGTCTTCGACGGGCTGCGCCGCCGGCAGGCGTGCACCGCCGGGGCGCAGACCCCCACCGCCGACGCCTCGGCGACCAGCGTCGCTCTGGGCTGCACGCTCCGCCGGGTACGCCCCTGGGCCGAGCCCTGGTCGGGTGACCCGCTGCCCGGCACCTACTACGTCCGGCTCTCGGTGACCGACCTGCCCGAGTCGGACCTGGGCCTGCCGATCGACGTGGACCTGCTGGTCGACGCGGACGGCGAGGGTGGCACGTCGGGCGACGACGGCCGGCTGGCGGCACCCCTGGTGCCGAACACCCGAGCCGGGACGGTGCTCACCGCCGAACCGACGCCGGAGCCGGTCGCCGAGGAGCGGACCGACCTCACCGCCTGGCTGCCGGAGGCCGGCTCGCGCTGGGTCTGGACCACGGTCGGCGGCGTGCTCGCCGCCGTGGCAGGCGTGGTCGGTTTCGCCCTCACCCGGCGACCCCGCCGGCCCTGACCCGCCGTCGGTGGCCGCCGCGAACCCGAGCGCGGCGGCCACCGACGGCCACGATCAGGCGGTACGCGGACGCCGCGGCACCCAGCCGATGAACCGGTCCTGGAGCATGGCGGTCGGCGCGGAGCGCAGGTCGTCGGAGGCGGCGGCCAGGCAGGAGCCGAGGTAGACGCTCAGCGAGGCCCGATCCGCCTGGTACTCGTCCAGCAGGCGGCTGCGCTTCGTGGCGCAGGGCCAGTCCTGGCCGCAGGAACCGCAGGTCCAGTCCGGAGTGACCGGAGCGTGCTCGTCCGGCCGCGGTTCCATCGCCTCGGCACCACGCGTCATCGCACTCCCTCTCGCCTGTGGACGGACCGAACCCCCGTATCCCCCTGAAGCGCCCCGAAACTCTCCGGCGTTACGTCGTTGCGGTACGTTCACCTCCGTGCGTGATCTCCTGCCGCCGGCGGTCGCGGTGGCGGTGGCCGGCCCCGACGACTGGTCCGGCGAGCTGCTCCCCGCCGAGCATGCGTGTCTGGGCGACCGGGCGACACCCGGGCGGCGCCGTGACTTCACCGCGGGCCGGGCGTGCGCCCGCCGGGCGCTGACCGGGCTCGGCCTGCCGCCCTCGCCGGTGCCCTCGGCGCCCGACCGCTCCCCGGCCTGGCCGGCGGGCGTGGTCGGCACCATCACCCACACCCGGGACTACTGCGCGGCGGCCGCCGCCCGCGCCACCGAGCTGCGCTCCGTCGGCATGGACGCCGAGCGCCACCGGGCCCTCAGCCCGGGCGTACGCCGGAAGGTCTGCCTGCCCGAGGAGGAGTCGGAGCTGACCCGGCTGCCCGCCGGGATTCCCTGGCCGACCGTGCTGTTCAGCGTCAAGGAGACCGTCTACAAGGTCTGGTGGCCGATCGTCGGGGCCTGGCTGGACTTCCACGACGCGCGGGTGACCCTCGACCCCGACGCGGGCACGTTCACCGCCCGGATCGCGCCCGCCCGGCTCCACTCCGCACCGGTGGCCGATTGTCCGGCATCGATCGACGGCCGGTTCGCCGTCGACGCCGATCTGGTGCGCAGCGCCGCCGTTCTGGTACGGGAGTGAGGGCCACGCGGTCAGCTTGGCGGCAGCTTGTACCGTCGTTCCGACTGAAGATCTTCGAAGGCGCCCAAGGAGTACGGTGAGCCACCCTCAGCCTCCGTTCGGATCGCAGGACCCGAACCAGCAGCCCCAGGAACCGCCGACGCAGCCGTTCCCCACCGCGCCGATGCCTCCAGTGCCCGGCAACCCGTACGCGCCGCCGCCGGCTGACCCCTACGCGCCGCCGCCGACGTCGGGCGCGCCGTACCCGCCGCAGCCGCCGACCCAGCCGGATCCGTTCGCGCCGCTGCCGCCGACCTCTGGGGCCCCGTACCCGCCGCAGCCGCCGACCTCCGGTGTGCCGTACCCGCCGCCGGCCGCCCCGGGTGGCGGGTACCCGCCGCAGCCGCCGGCCCCCGGCGCGCCGTACCCGCCGCCCGGACAGTTCCCGCCGGCGCCGGGGGCGTACCCGCCCGCGCCGGGCCAGCCGTTCGGCGCGCCGCCGGTCAAGAAGTCCAACAAGGGCCTCTGGATCGGGCTGGGCGTCGGGGCGCTGGTCCTGCTGCTGCTCTGCTGCGGCGGCGGCGTCTTCGCCGTCTACAGCGGGGGCAAGAAGGCGCAGGAGGCGATCGACAGCCTGCCCACAACGGCGGCCACCGCCGACCCGTTCGACACCCCCACCCCCGTCGAGTCCGACGCGACGCCGGAAACCCGCCCGACCGACGGCGAGACCTTCAACATGAAGCCGGGCGACACGCTGATCATCAACGACGACGACGGCACCGTCGAGATCACGCTCAGCAACTTCCGCACCAAGAAGGACGCCTGCCAGGAGTTCATGCCCGGGCCGAAGAAGGGCATGTTCCTGATCGCCGACGTGACCGCCGAGGTCACCAAGGGCACCGGCTCGATCAACCCGTTCTACTTCCGCTGGAAGGGCGCGGACGGCAGCGAGGAGAGCGGCATCTCCGGCGCGTTCTCCGGCTGCGGCAAGCTGCTCAGCTCGGGCAACAACCTGCGGGCCGGCACCAAGCGCACCGGCCAGCTCGTCCTCGATGTGAAGGACACGAACGGCGTGGTCGAGTACCAGCACAACTTCCGGCCCGCCGGCTCCTGGAAGCCCTGAGCCGAGCCACCCCGCGACGGCGATCCGGCGCACCAGGTCCCGGACCAGCGCGCGGTGATCTTTCACGCCGGGACCGCGGCGAACTCGTCCGCGTACCGGAGGGCACGCGCGGTGGCGGCCGGCGTGGCGGGCAGCAGGGGTGGGCGGACCGCCGGCGTCGGGATCCGACCCCGGGCGTGCAGCACCGCCTTGATCACCGCCGGGTTGGGCTCGGCGAAGAGCGCCCGGGAGAGGGTGGCGAGCCGGTGACCGAGCGGCCGGGCGCGGGCCACCTCCCCGGCCCGCCAGGCCGCGACCAGCGCGGCGTAGTCGGCCGTGGCGACGTGCGCCGAGGCCAGGATGCCGCCGTGTGCGCCGAGGGCCAGCAGCGGCGAGACGTACGCGTCGTCGCCGCCGAGCACGGCGAAGCCGGGGGGTACGTCGGCTAGGAGGGCGATGGTGTCCGCGTCGATCCCGCCCACCGCGTGCTTGATCCCGGCCACCCCGGGCAGCTCGGCCAGCCGGCGCAGCGCCTCCGCGGACAGCTCCTGCCCGGTCCGGTACGGCACGTGGTAGACGACCAGCGGCACCGGGGACGCCTCGGCCAGCCGGGCGAAGTGGGCCAGCACCGCCTCCTCGCCCGGCCGCAGGAACGGCGGCACCAGGCAGAGCGCGGCCATGGCCTCGTCATCCCCCAGCTCCCGCAACGCCTCGGCGGTGTGCGCGCCGACCAGGAGCGCGGCCCGGCGTTCCCGGCAGACCCCGGCGACCACGTCGAGCACCGCCCGGCGTTCCCGCTCGCCGAGGGCGTGCGGCTCGGCGGTGGTGCCCAGCGCGACCAGGCCGGCGGCCCCGGCGTCGAGCACCTCGTGGGCGAGGGCGGCGAGACCGTCGCGGGCCACCCCGCCCCGCTCGTCGAAGGGCGTGATCAGCGGTACGTACAACCCGTGCAGCGTCATGCCTCCAGGCTGCGCCCACCGGACCCGTTAGGACCAGTTCCGATTGCTGAACGAATACGTAAGCTCAACTGCATGCTCGACGTTCGCCGCCTGCGGCTGCTGCGGGACCTGGCCCGGCTCGGCACCATCGCCGCCGTCGCCGAGGCGCACACCTACACCCCGTCGGCCGTCTCCCAGCAGCTCGCCGCCCTCCAACGGGAGGCCGGCGTGAGCCTCCTGGAACGGGCCGGCCGCCGGGTCACCCTCACCCCCACCGGCGAGGCGCTGGTCCGGCACACCGAGGTGGTCCTCGCCGCGCTGGAGGCCGCCGACGCCACCCTCGCCGCCGCCCGGGGTGGCCTGACCGGCACGGTACGCATCGGGGCGTACCCGAGCGCGGTGCGTACCCTGCTGCCGCCGGCCCTGGTCGCGCTGGCCCGCGACCACCCCGCGCTGGACCTGATGGTCACCGAACTGGACCCGGTCGACGTGCCGGACGCGCTGCGCGACCGCCGCCTGGACGTGGCCCTCGCGCACGACTACGACGTGGTGCCGACCGCCCCCGATCCCGCGCTCGACTCCACGCCACTGCTGGAGGAGATCGTCTACCTGGCCCTGCCGGCCGCCGTGGCGGGCCGGACGCTGTCGGACGTGCGGGACGCGGACTGGATCCTGGGCAGCCCCGGCACCCTCTGCCACACGGTGGCGCTGCACGCCTGCCGGCTCGCCGGCTACCCGCCGACCGTCCGGCACCACGCCGACGACTTCACCGCGATGCTCGCCCTGGTCGCCGCCGGCCAGGGCGTCGCGCTGGTCCCGGAGCTCGCCGCCGGCCGGCCGCCGGACGGGGTCCGGCTCGTCCCGCTCGACCTGCGGCGACGCACCCGGATCGCGTACCGGAAGGGGGCGGGTGACCACCCGGCGGTGGCGGCCTGCGTCGCGGCGCTGCGCGCCGCCGCCCACGACCGCGGCTGAGCCCCCGCGCGGCTGCCGCCCCCAGGCACCGGCAGCCGCGCGGGGGCGGATCAGCAGACCTTCGAGGTGTAGCCGTGGTCCCAGTTGGCCGGCACACCTTCGCAGTGACTCTGGCGCACAAGCGAGCCGGCTCCGGCATCCGTTGCGACTTTCGGCAACCGGGCTTGCCAGGGCCCGGTGGGCGGTGTATCCGCGCCGCGACGGCGGCAGCCTTCCGCCGTGACCATCCGGCCTGAGTCGGTTCTCGTCGTCGCCCGGACCAAGGGTCTCTCGGGCGGCTACGAACCTGATGTCGCAGCGATTCAACGCCGCCGGCGGCCGCCGTTACCGCGCCGCCAGTACCGCCAGGTCACGTTCGGCGTAACGGCGGTGCTCGATCTCCTCCTGCATGATCACCCGCAGGCACTCGCCGACCGGCTGCGGCGACTCCTCCCAGGCGGCCGGCAGCGGGCCCGGGCAGATCCGGTCCAGTTCTTCGTCGGTGAGCCGGTCCACGATGCCGCGCACCAGCGCCATCCGCCCGGCGCGCACCGCCAGCACCGCCGCGTACGAGGGGCGGGCGTCCCGGTCGAGGTCGAGCGCGGCCTCGTCCTCGGCCGGATAGTCGGTGGGCGGCAGGGCGAGCCGGTGGTACGGCTCCGGATCGCCGACGATCATGTGCCTGGCCCAGAGGTCGGTGGCGAACACGAGGTGCCGCAGGGTCTCCACGAAGGACCATTCCTCGTCGACCCGCTCGTGCCGGGCCGTCTCGGGCAGCCGCTCGGCGCGGGCCACCGTCTCCGCCCAGCGCCGCTCGATCGCCGGGCACGTCGCGCGGTGGTCGTCGGCGGTGCTCATCCGCCGCACCCGCACCCGCTCCGGGTGCCGCCGGTCCAGCTCGGCTGCCACGTACGCGGTGACGTCGACGTCGTTGACGACGAGCCGGTCGAGGTCGCCGGAGATCCGGACGTCGACGAGCGCCGCGCCGCGGATCCTGACCCCGCTCAGGTCGCAGGCCAGGAACCGCGCGCCGGCCAGGTCGACGTCGGTGAACCGGGCGTCACGGAAGTCGTCGGTGTGCTCGTACGTCCCGGCCATCGCGTCATTGTGCGCGCGACCGCCGACAGTTGGATCGGCTGCGCCGACGAACGTCGAGCAGGTCGGCCCGGTCGCCTTCGACGAGGCGACGTACGAACTGCTGGCGGCGGCCCTGCGCGGGTGACGGGTTTCTCCCCGTGCACGGTGGGGACGCGGGTCAGGAGCGGTATCCCGATCGCCTGAGACGGCAGGAGGCGACATGAGTTCCACCGAGCGGACCAAGGACGAACTCGAAGAGGTGGCCGGGCCGGCCCGGGCGCGGATGGGCGACATGACCCGGGCCGAACGGGCCGAGGCGGAACAGGTGATGCAG
Organism: Micromonospora mangrovicola; assembly: GCF_047200535.1. Lineage (NCBI taxonomy): Bacteria > Bacillati > Actinomycetota > Actinomycetes > Micromonosporales > Micromonosporaceae > Micromonospora > Micromonospora mangrovicola. Next base: position 13,620 of record NZ_JBJZOG010000027.1, read on the forward strand.
TTGGACGAGATCCGGGGCGAACAGCCGGGCGAGCACGTCCAGAAGGACGCCCGGGACGCCCGGGACGACTTCACCACCTGACCGTCCGCCACGTCGACACATCCGGGCCCGGTCGGGGCTGACCATCGTCGGTCCCGGCCGGGCCCCGCCCTCAGGTCGTCAGTAGCCCCGGAACACCCCGAGGTCCACCGGGAACCCGTACGTACGTACCGGATCCTCGGCGGGCGCCTCGCGGTGGCCGCCGGCGGAGTTCGCGCTGAACGTGGCCTCCTCGTCGGTCGGGAAGGTCGCGGTCAGCTCGCCGTACGCGTCGACCGGGCCGCAGCTGTCCGTCGGGAGGGCGGCGTCACCCGGCTGGGCGGACGAGCAGGCGTCCTGGTTGTCGTAGGTCGGGCCCAGGTAGGCCGTCCCCGTGCTGCTGCGGTGGACCGACGCCCGGGGGGTCACCGTCGTCCTGGCGGTCGGCGTGGTGCCGGGGAGCGAGACCTGCACGGTGACCGACTGGCTCGCCCCCGGGCGCGTGGTGTCGCCGGGGAACGTCACCGTGTAGGTGTTGGCCCCACCGACCTGCGGCGCGTCGGAGAAGGAGAACGTCCCGTTCGCAGCGGTGCTGACCTCGGGCAACGGGCGGCTGCCGAGAAGGTCCTGCTGCACCACCCGCAGCGTCGACGGCCCGGTCCCGTCGGGGAACGTCAACGTGCCGCTGACGGTGAGCGGCGCGGTACGGGTGCTCGTCGGCGGCGCGGACAGCAGGAGCGAGGTTCCGCCGGTGCCGAAGTCGCTCAGTCGACGCAGGGCGGGGTTCTTCCCGTCCGGATCGGTGCTGACGACGTAGAGCGTGCGGCTGTCGGCGCTGACGGCGAGCCCCTGCCGGTCGAGGTGGCTGCCTGGTGGGAGGACGTACCGCCGGACCAGGGTCCCGTCCGGCCGCTCGACGTGGATCGTGCCGCTCTCGCTCGCGCCGAGGACCACGAACGCGCCGTCCGGGGACGTCGTCACGGCGGTCGCCCAGCTTCCCGAAGGATAGGTACCGGCCGGCGACAGGTCCGTCGTCGAGTACGCCACATGCTCGGTGGCCACCAGGCGGGAACTCGTCTGCGGGTCCCACAGGTAGGAGCAGCCCAGGATCACCCGGTCGGCCGTCAGCGCGGCGTTGTGCAGACCGGTGCAGGTCTCTCCCGCCAGCGACGCCACCTGCGACGGCGTGCCGGACGAGACGTCGTACAGGCTGGGTTCGCCCGAGATCGGAAAGGAGACGCTGGAGCGGTTGACCAGGAGCAGCAGGTTCGGGCTGGCCGGCGTGCTGCGGAGCAGCGGCGGGTAGTAGTACGTGCCGGCGAGCGGCAGGTCCAGGGCGAGCACCGGCGTCGCCCCGCGCAGGTCGAGCGATCCCAGCTTGCCCTTTGCGGACTGGCATCCGTACCCGAGGTAGAGCTTCCCGCCCGCCGGCGTCAGCCAGGTCGGGCAGCTGCCGGCGCCGATGCTCCAACGCTGCGTCTCGGCCAGCGTGGTGGTGTCGATCGCGGCGACCGCGCCCGCGTCGGCGAGGGCCACGTAGAGCTTCGAGCCGTCCACACTCAACGCCATGCCGCTGGCGCCCGGCAGGTCCGGGATGGTCCGCTGCGCGCCGCCGGACAGATCCGTCACCCGGACACCCGACCGCTGGCGCCCGAGGCTGAAGAACAGGTGACCGTGGGCCGAGTCGACCATCATCTCCGCGTACGTCTCGATGCCGAGCCCGGTCGCGCCGTCGGCGTACGCCGCCCCGGCACCCAGCGGCGACACGACGCCGCAGGCGGCACCGAGCGCCGCGACCATCAGGCGCGCGATGAACTTCCGCACGTCCCGCCTCCCCCCGTTGAACAAGATCGAGACGAGCGTAGGGGGCGGCCGGCGTGAGGGGAAGCCGACCGAAGATCTTCTAAGTCGCCGGGGGAGCCACCGACCGTCCACCCACCTCGGGGTGGCTGCCGGACCCGACCCCCGCCCCCTAGCCGGGAACGCGGCCGCATCGTGGTGCGGCCGGGCTGCTTCTGGGGTCGCGGACCCCGCCGGTCGCGGGGGTCACATCGGCTGCGGCCGAGTCGATGGCGGCCCCGTTCCTGCTGGTAGAGGCACTTCCGGCAGCGCCACGGAAACAGCCGGCACCGGCGGGCCGGCACCGCGGCGACCGGTCACCGCCAGCCCGACCCAAAGCAGCAATCTGCGCGAAGACACCGCCCTGGACCCCCACCATCCTGAGGTCCGGTGCCGGGCCGGGAGCCGACGGGTCGACGGCGACGAGCATCCAGAGCGTCTGGAGGAGACGAGTGATCAAACTGATGCGACGTGCCGGTGTCGTGCTGGTGGCCGCCGCCGTGGCGGTCGGGGTCGCGGCGGTGCCGGCCAGCGCGCACGTGGTGACCACGCCCAACACCGCGGACACGATGTTCTTCCACACCGCCTTCCGGGTCGGGCACGGGTGCGCCGGCTCGCCGACGACCGCCGTACGGGTGCAGATTCCCGAGGGCGTGCACCTCGTCACCCCGGATCCCGTGCCCGGCTGGACCGTCCAGGTGACCCGGGAGTACGGCAGCGGCGTCGGCTTCGGCCGCATCACCGAGGTGGCGTGGGTCGGCGGCCCGCTGCCCGACCACGACGTCCAGCTCTACGGTCTGGGCTTCCTGATCGACCGGACGGCGCCCGAGGTGCTGTGGTTCCCGACCGTGCAGGAGTGCGAGGTCGGCGAGAGCGACTGGGTGCAGATTCCGCCCGGCATCGAGGAGTGGCACAGCGTCCCGAACCCGGCCCCGTACGTGATCAACACGGCCTGGTAGCGCGACCGGCGGCCGGGCCGCCGATCAGGGGCACCAAGATCGGCGTCCGGGACCGGATGGCGTCCGCCATCCGGTCCGGGCCGGCGTCCCCGGGCGCTGCCCATCAGGTACACCGCCTCCTCACCTGGAGGCGGTCCGGACCCGTGGCGCGCGATCGACATCCTGAGTGGACCTCGCCGGAACCGGTGCCCCGAGGGTGGAAAGGCCCAGCGGTGTCGGTGGCCCCTGCGAAGATCCGGACATGGGTGCGACAGCCTCGGACTACACCTGGTTCTCCGATCGCCTTCCCGGCCTGGCGGAGGCATACTGCTTGACCCTCGTCAAAGGGCTGACGCCTGCGGGGCTGCTGGACCGGCTGGGCGCAAGATACCAGTGCCGCGTCACTGGTGCCGAGGCACTGCTCGATCCCGCGCACCAGGCGTGGGAGGAGCATGAGAGCGACCGGATGTTCGTCGCCGTGACCGCAATCGGTGAGTGGGTACTCGTCGTCGAACCCAACGGCTACCTCGGCACCCTCGACAAGGCGATCATTCCGCTCTCGAAGGGCACCCGGCTCGTGTCCCACTTCCGCAACGTCAACGCGGTCGATCACTTCTTCTGGCTTGATGACGGGGACCTTCGCCTGCACTTCGAGCCGCTGTTCCCGACGAGCCGGGACGGAAGCGACCCCGACGGCCTGGTGGAGGTGATGCGGCAGGTGGGTTTCGATCTCAGCGAGGATGACGACGCCAGCTACGAGCTGCACACCGAGGCGGCGTTCGCCCTCGCGGAGCACCTGACCGGAGTCCGACTCACGCCGGAGCTGCTGGAAACCGCGACATACATCTGCGGCACCGCCCCCGCACCCGGCGGGTGAACAGAGTCGTGGCTTGGTTTGGCCCTGGGTCGAGCTGCCGTACAGGGCGAAAAAGGCCGTCCCCTACACGGAAAACGGCCTCTCAACTGGGTGGAGCTGAGGGGATTTGAACCCCTGACCCCCTCGATGCGAACGAGGTGCGCTACCGGTCTGCGCCACAGCCCCTCCGCTGGCGTACCAGCGTCGGTCCCACCCGGCATGCACCGGGCGGGCCGGCGACAAGGCTAACAGGTCCGGTCCCTCCCACGCGAACCGACCCACGGGATGTGGAGATCTTGGCAGGAGAAGGCCCCCAGGAGGGCCGAAACCTACCAAAATCTCCAAACCGCTGCCCGCCGCCACCGGCCAAGACGGTCAGGCGGGAACGTAGGCGAGGTTGAGGACGCCGCTCTTGAACGTCTCGTGGCTCACCAGGCGCAGCGGGTAGGTGGGCATCTCCTCGAAGAGCCGCTGGCCGCTCCCCACGGCGATCGGGTGCACCAGCAGCCGCAGCTCGTCCAGCAGGCCGTTGGCCAGCAGCCACCGGACGGTGGTGGTGCTGCCCGACATGGCGATCTCGCCGTCGTGCTGTTCCTTGATCTCCCGTAGCCGCGCCGCGACGGAGTCGCCGGAGAGCAGGGTGGTGTTCTGCCAGGTCGCTTCGGTGAGCGTGTTCGACAGGACGTACTTCGGCACCGAGTTGATGAATGTCGCGAAGTCGGAGTCGAAGCCCCCGGCGTGGTTTGGCCAGTACTCCACCCACTCCTGGTACTGCCGGCGCCCCATCAGGAACGCCGTCGCCCGCTCCACCCCGTGGCCGACGGCGGCGCCCATCTCGTCGTCGAAGTAGGGGAAGTGCCACTGGTCGGGCCGTTCCACGACACCGTCGAGCGAGATGAAGAAGTTCGACACGATCCTGGCCATGATGCGCTCCCTGTGCGTCGGTGGCGGCCGGCCCTGCGCCGGCCTTCACCAATCCGTCGAACGGCGCCGCCCGGATTCGACAGCCCGCGGCAGCGAATTTCAGGCGCCGCGGCCGGACTGGTAGGGCCGGCCGCGTAGGCCACCAGACCGGCGGTAGGAGACCGAGCCGCCGCTCGCCGCGGACGGCAGGTCCGCCGGCCGGTCCAGGCCCATCGCGGTACGCCGGACCGCCTCGCGCTGGGCGGCCAGCCGCCGCTGCGCCTCCCGCCGGGCCGCGGCGCGCCGGGCCTGCTCGCGGCGCACCTCGGCTTGGCGGGCGGCCAGCCAGGCGGCCTCCCGGGCCTCCGCACGCCGCCGCCGGCGTTCGGTCAGGGCCCGCTGCCGGAGGTGTACGACGTACGCCACGAGCAGTGTGCCGGTGACCGAGACGCTGATCCAGAACCCGGGGCTGACCAGCACCACGCCGATCAGCTCGACGAAGTTGAGCAGCAGCAGCGCGGCGAGCACCCGGCGGCGGCGGTAGATCGCCGGGGTGTGGCGGCGCCTCGGGGGGTGCCGTCGGCGGGACTTGCCCGGGGCGGCCGGGACGGGCTGGAGCCGGCCCGAGCGGCGGCGCGCCGGAGGCGCGGAGACCGGCGGGGCCAGACTCCCCGTATCGATGTCTTCACTTAGGGTGATGGTGAGGGAGCGGGGCGGGTGCAGCGGCCGCCGCCCGGGCACGGTGCGCCGCCGACGGCGGCGCTGGAGCACCCGCGCCGTCGACTGCGCCCGCTCCGCCACCAGCCGCTCGGTGGCGTCGTACCGACGAACCAGCGCCGGCGCGAGGGCGAGCAGGCCGGCGGCGGCGAGGACGGCGAGGAGCACCGAGGTCGGCACCCTCACCCCTCCCGTCACCGAATTCGGGGCGAGCGCCGCCTGGCCGCAACTTGTTCCGTCGCCCGTCGTTCATGGCGCAGATCTTGCGGTCCCCGCAGCGCTTGCCACAGCTTGCAGTTACTTGAGGTTACGGGCCGCCGACCCGGTTCCCCGGAAGCCGCGCCGGGCGTGGCGGGCGGGACGGTTCACCCTCGACTGTCACGCACGCGGTGCCATCGCGCCAGAAGGCCGCCCTCGGCGGCCACTTCCTCGCTGGTCATCGCGTATCCGATGTGGTCGCGCCAGGCACCGTCGATGTGCATGTAGCGGACGTGGTAGGCCTCCTCGCGGAAGCCGAGCTTCTCCACGACGCGGCGGGACGGCGCATTCTCCGGCCGGATGTTCACCTCGATCCGGTGCAGCCCGCCGGGGCCGAAGGCGTGGTCCACGGCGAGGGCCACCGCGGTGGGGATCACCCCGCGACCGGCCACCCTGGAGTCCACCCAGTACCCGACGTACCCGGAGCAGAACGCCCGGCGGACGATGCTGCCCACGTTGAGGTGCCCGACCAGTTGCTCCCGCCCGTCCTCGCGCAGGCAGACGGCGAACGGCATGCCCTCACCGGTACGCGCCGAGCGCCGCTGGTCGGCGTGGACGTACCGGAACGCGGACGGCGAGTTCAGCTCGTCCCAGCTCCCGGGCAGGTAGGACTCCCATGGGGACAGCCAGGCCCGGTTGGCGCGCCGGATCTCCGACCAGGCCGTCGCGTCGGAGCGCCGGTACGGCCGCAGCACCACCGGACCGTCCACCAGCACCGCCGGCCAGCCGGGCGGCCGCCGGAACATCACCGGGTCGTCCTTCCGTCCGCGACTGCGCGGCCGCGTCCCGGGCGGGCCGCCCCGGACCGCTCGGCCCTCGCGCTCACCGACGCCGGTCCAGCAGGAGCACGTCCACGGTCGAACCGGCGGCGGCGGTGGTGACCCGCTCGCCGAGGACCAGCAGGCCGTTCGCCTCGGCCAGGCCGGAGAGGGTGAACGGGCCGCCGGCGAGCGGCTGGACGGTGTACCCGCCGCCGCGTCGCTCGGCCACGTGCGCCGGACGGAACTCGCGCAGCCCGGTCGGGGACGAGACCGTCTCCAGCAGGTGCGCGCGGACGCTGGGCCGGAACACCGGCTCGGCACCGGCCAGCAGTTGAATGGCCGGACGGGCCAGCACCTCGAAGCCGATCAGCGCCGCGCCGGGCTCACCTGGAAGACACACCACCGGCACCTCCTCGGCGCCGACCGTACCGAATCCGAGGGCCGTTCCGGGATAGAGGGCCACCTCTGTGAAGGTCACCGGTCCGGCGCGGCCACCCTCCCGACGGGACAGGATCCGGCGGACCATGTCGCCGGGGCCGGTGCCGGTGCCGCCGGTGGTGATGATCAGGTCGGCCCGCAGGGTCTGGTCCTCCAGCAGGCCGCGCAGCCCCTCCGGGTCGTCGTCGCAGATCCCCACCCGGTACGCGAGCGCACCCGCCTCGGCCGCGGCGGCGGTCAGCGCGTGCGAGTTGGTGTCCACCACCTGGCCGGGCTGGCTGCCCCGGCCGACGTCGACCAGCTCGTCGCCGGTGGCCACGATGACCACCCGCGGGCTGGGCCGGACCACCACGTGCCCGATGCCGGTGGCGGCGAAGACGGCGACCAGGGCGGGCGAGACGTACGTGCCGGCGCGGGCGAGCAGGGTGCCGGCGGGCAGCTCCTCACCGGCCCGGCGGACGCCGTACCCACGCTTGGGGGCGCGGAAGATCTCCACCGCGGCCATGCCCTGGTCGGTCCACTCCACCGGCACCACCACGTCGGCGCCGATGGGCAGCGGCGCGCCCGCGGCCACGGAGAAGCAGGAGCCGGGGGTGAGCCGGACCGGTCGCCAGCTCGCCGCGCCCAGGTCGCCGACGACGTTCAGCCGGATGCTGCGGCCACCGGGAATACCGGAGGGGGCCGGGACGTAGCCCGGCCCCCGGCTCCCTCCGGAGATGTCCTCCCAGCGCGCGGCGTACCCGTCCACCGCCGCCTGGTCGAAGGCGGGGAACGAGTGCGGCGCGACCACGTCCTCGGCGAGGACGTTGCCGTACGCCTGGGTGAGGTCGAGGTCGAGCGGAGGCAGCGCGCGTAACCTGCGCAGCACGCTGCCCAGGTAGTCGGCGAGCGGCGTCAACCCGTTCGCGGCCGCCTCGGCGTCGGCCGTCGCGGTCATGTATTGGGACCGCCCGACGCGTCGGAGTTGACGAACTCGGTCAGCCACTTGCGGAACTCGGCGCCGAGGTCCTCGCGCTCGCAGGCGATCTGAACCACGGTCTGCAGGTAGCCGAGCGGCATGCCGGTGTCGTAGCGGGTGCCCCGGTAGACGATGGCGTGCACCGGCACCCCCTCGGTACGCAGCAGCTCCATCGCGTCGGTCAGCTGGATCTCGCCGCCGCTGCCCGGCTTCGTCCGCTTGATCGCGTCGAAGATCCGCCCGGGCAGCACGTACCGGCCGAGGACGGCCAGGTTGCTCGGCGCGTCCTCCGGCTTCGGCTTCTCCACCATGCCGGTGACCTTGACGACGTCGCCGATGCCGGTCAGCTCCGACTCGGCCGGCTCGACTGAGGCGATGCCGTACCGGGTGGTCTCGGCCGGGTCGACCTCGAAGAAGGCGAGCACGACGCCGCCGGTGCGGGCCTGCAGTTCCAGCATCGCCGGCAGCAGCGGCTCGGACGGCCTGACGAACTCGTCGCCGAGCAGCACCGCGAAGGGCGCGTCGCCGACGTGCGCCTCGGCGTACCCGACGGCGTGGCCGAGGCCGAGCTGCTCGGGTTGCCGGCAGGTGTAGATCTCGGCTAGGTCCTCGGTGCGCTTGACGGCGGCCAGCAGCTCGGGCTTGCTCGCCAGCCGCTCCTCAAGGTCAGGTCGGCGGTCGAAGTGGTCCACCATGGCCGTCTTGCCACGTCCGGTGATCAGCAGCACGTCGTTGAGGCCGGCCTGGGTGGCCTCTTCGACGATGTACTGCAGGACCGGCCGGTCGACGACCGGCAGCAGTTCCTTCGGGACCGCCTTGGTGGCCGGCAGGAACCGGGTGGCCAGGCCAGCGGCCGGAATGACGGCCTTGACCGCCCGGGAGCGACCGGTCGCGGCGGCCGCTGAGGGGTTCGCTGAGTGCTCCGACATGTCGCGAGACTATCGGCCACGGCTCTGCCGCGGCGGGTGAGGACCGGAAGACGCGCCGCCTTGACCCGCTCCCGCGGCGTCCGGCGCGCCGGCCCGGGGCGTTCCGTCGGACGGGCTGACCGTAACGGCCACCACGGGCATCTCCTCGGCGACGGCCGGCTCCGCAGGCCGGGCCAGCCGGTAGCCGTCCCGGCCGGCGGCCTTGGCGGCGTAGAGGGCGTCGTCGGCGGCGTCGAGGACCTGCTGGCCGGTGGCGGCGTGGTCGGGATAGACGGCGACGCCGATGGAGACGGTCACCGGCACCCGGACCGGCTCCCCGCCGTGCCCGACCACCGGCACCGGATGGTCCCGAACCACCGCGCCGAGCCGCTCGGCGACGATCGCCGCGCCCCGGGCGTCGGTCTCCGGCAGCAGCACCACGAACTCCTCGCCGCCCTGCCGGAAGGCCAGGTCCATCTCGCGGATCTCGCCGCGTACCCGGCGGGCGAACTCGACCAGGACAGCGTCCCCGGCGGCGTGCCCCCAGGTGTCGTTGACGTCCTTGAACCGGTCCAGGTCGAGGGCCAGGACGCTGAGCATCCGGCCGAACCGGTTCGCCCGCTCCACCTCCCGCCGGATCGACTCGCGCAGGTAGCGGTAGTTCCACAGCCCGGTGAGCGGGTCGGTCAACGACAGCCGCTGCGCCTCCTCGTGCACCCGGACGTTCTCCACCGCCACCGCGGCGTGCCCGGCGAAGGTCCGCAGGGTGACCAGATCGTCGTCGTCGAACTCCCCGGCCCCCACCCGGTCGTAGAGGGCCAGCACGCCGAGCGCCCCGGAGCCGGCCGGAGCGGTGTCACCGTCGGTCGGCGGATGCCCGGGCCGGTCCGGGCCACGCCCGCCCAGCTCCCCCGCCCCGGGAGCGGCGAAGGGCACCGCGACGTACGTCTCGCAGGCCGGCTCGCCGGTCGGGGCCCGTGCCGGATCCCACCGGCCGGACCGCGGCTCCCCGGTGGCGGCCACCGCGCCGACCACCCCGGTGCCGACCGGCACCCGCAGCGTCGCCGGGTCGGCGCGGTCGTCGGCGGGCCAGCGCCCGTCCAGCCCTTCGAGGCACCGGCCGACGAGGACGCCGTCCCCGTCGAGCAGCAGCACCGCCCCGGCCCGGGCCCCGGTGGCGGCGATCGCGCTGTGCAGGATCACCCGCAGGATGCGTTGCAGGTCGTGGGTGCTGGCCAGGGTGTCGCCGAGCACCGCGAGGTGGCCGCGCAACTGGTCCCGGCTGGTGGTCAGGGCAACCACATAGCTGCCGGTCTCCCGGGTCATCCGGTTGAACGCGTCAGCGAGCCGGCCGATCTCGTCCCGGCTGCGGACCGGCACCCGGGCGGTCAGGTCGCCGTGTGTCACCTGGTCCACCGCCCCGGCGAGTTCGACCAGGGGGCGGGTGGTCACCCGGGCCAGCCGCCAGGCGACCGCGACGGCCAGCAGCGCGGCCAGCACGACCGCGCCGACCAGGGCGGCGTAGAGGCCCGGCGGTCGTTCCCCGGAGACGGAGAGGACCAGCGGCAACGGCTGCCCCCGGGACGGGCCGACCCGGCGGAGGTACCGGCCCTCGGACTCGATGACCCGGTCCCCGTCGACCGTGCCGGCGGCGGCCAGCACCGCCTCGCGTACCGCTCGGGTCTCGGTGCTGTGGGCGACCCGCTCGGTGCCGGCGGTGTCGTCCAGGAGGGTGACCGCGACCCCGGTCGCCGCGGCGAGCCGGGCGACGAAGGCCGGGTCGACGGGCTGCGCGGCGGCGACCGCGCCGAGGTCGGCGCCGGCGGGGTCGCGGAGCTGGACCCGCACGGCGAGCGCCCGGACCGGGCCGCCGGCCGGCGGGTCGCCCGCGCAGTCCCGCCAGGGTCCGGCCGGGCCGCCGGGAGTGGCGTAGCTGGTCCGGCCGGCGCTGTCGGTGACCCGCACGGCGGCGGCCAGGCCGCGCCCCACCACCTGGTCGGCCGCGCGGGGCCGGGCGGCCGGGTCGGTGACCAGTGCGACGGCGTCGGCCGCCGCGCGGAGCTGCTGGCAGAGGGCGTCCACGGAGGTACGCACCCCGACGGCGGCCAGCTCCAGCCGTTCGGTGGAGCGGCTGCGGTCGAGGGTGGCGATCGTCGAACCGACGAAGAACGCACCGAGCAGGACGGGGCCGAGCACCACCGCGAGGAAGGCTGCCGTCAACCGCCCGCGTAGCGTCAAGCTTCCCCCCGGAAGTTCCGCGCCCCTTGTTGCGATGCTGACACAGAGCGACGGGTAGGCAAGCGTTGCGTCAGGAGTGTTGCGTGCCGGAATTTTCTGATGAAGCGGATGTGCTGCAAAAGGCAAAACGCGACTTGCGAATCGCCCGTCTCGTGCACCGCCGGTCGCTGACCGCACCGCAGCGGGCCGAGGCGGCGGCGCGGATCCAGGCCGAGCTGGTCTCCCTGGTACGCCGGCTGGGTCCGGCCCGGATGACCGCGTACGTGCCGGTCGCCTCGGAGCCCGGCGGGGCAGACCTGCCCGACGTGCTGCGCGCGGCCCTCGCACCGGAGGCGGAGCTGCTGCTCCCGGTGCTCCGGGACGATCTGGACCTGGACTGGGCCGGTTACCCCGGCGCGGGGTCACTACGGGCGGCCGGGCGGGGCCTGCGGGAGCCCGTCGGGCCCCTCCTCGGCCCGGCCGCGGTGGCCGGGGCGGGCCTGGTGGTCGTGCCGGCCCTGGCGGTGGACCGCCGCGGGTTCCGGCTGGGGCGCGGCGGCGGCTCGTACGACCGGGCGCTGGCCCGGGTGCCGGCGACGACCCTGACGGTGGCGCTGCTGCACGACGGGGAGTTCCTCGGGACGGTGCCCGGAGAGGCGCACGACCTTCCGGTGCACGCCGTGATCACCCCCGCCGGCGGGCTGGTCGCGGTGTCGGATGTGGGCCGGGGCTCTTCCGCTGGACGAACCCGGGTCCGATGACGCACCATTGGCACTCGGATAAGTCGAGTGCCAACCGGCCGTGCCAGATCCGGAGGAGAACGTGCCCACGTACCAGTACGCCTGCACCGCGTGCGGCCACCAGCTCGAGGCGGTGCAGTCCTTCTCTGACGAGCCGCTGACCGAGTGCCCCGCGTGCGAGGGACGGCTGCGCAAGCTCTTCAACTCGATCGGCATCGTGTTCAAGGGCTCCGGCTTCTACCGCACCGACTCGCGTTCGTCCGGTTCCGACACCACGACGAGCACCACGAGCAAGCCGGCCAAGTCCGAGTCGTCGTCGACCCCCTCGTCGACCGGTTCGTCCGCCTCGACCGGCGGCTCCGCCACCAAGACGCCGGCCGCGACCAGCTCCTCCTGACACCCACGGCGCCCCGCAGCATCGGAAAAGAGTGGCCATCCGCGCGGATGGCCACTCTTTCTGCGTGCGTCGTCGGTTTCAGGCCCGGATAGCACGTGGCGGGCGCGGTCGGGGGGTTGTCCACAGCTGGGTGGGTCATCCACAGGCTGCGGGCGGCCGGGGACGCGGGCGCGGCTGAACTCCTAGCCTGCTGGCGTCGGTACCGGGCGGCCGGAGGGGTGCGGGTGGTGGGCGAGGAATCTCTGCGGCCGGTGCGCTGGCGCGGGCTCCCGCGGGGCGGCACCCTGCTCCGGGTGGGGCTGGTCGCCGTGCTGCTCGGTCTCGCCGCCGCCGTCCTGTCGACGCCGGCGGGCTGCCCGCCGCCGGATACCGGCCGGGCCGGTTCCGCCCCGGTCCCGCCCCGCCCGACCGGCAGCCCGGCCACCCCGGATTCCGGTCGTCCCACGGCGCTGCCGCTGCCCAGCGGGTCGGTCGGCGTACCGGTCCGGCTGGCCGAGCCGGCCGCCCTCGCGGTGCTCCGCCCGGGCGCCCGGGTCGACCTGCTGGTCGTGCCGGCCGGCGGGGCGGCCGGGGAGGCGACCCTGCTCGCCCCACGGGCGCTGGTGCTCGACGTGGTGGGTGCCGTCGGGGCGGTCGACGGCTCCTCCGCCCTCTACCTGGCGCTGCGGCCGGAGCAGGCGCAGCGGGCCGTCGGCGTGCCGGCGGACAGCCGCTTCGCCGTCGTGGTGCGCGGCTGATCCGGCGCACCGGCCCGTACGTGCCCGGGAACTGGCCGGGTCAGTCCCAGTGCGGCGGCCGCTCCGCCAGCAGCCAGTCGTCGTTGCCGCCGGGCCGCTCGCCCCAGCCACGGTCCGTGTCGTCGGTGGTCTGCTCGGGCAGCACCACGAGGTCGTCACTCAGGTCGACCACGCGGTCGTCGTCGCCACGCATGCCGGGATCGCTCACGAGCGGCAAGGATACCGGCGGCGGGGAAGACCGCTCGACCATCCCGGCCGGGTCGCCCCGTCGCGTCGGAGCGGCCGACCGACCCGCACGTTGGTAGCGTCGGTCGGCGTGACGACGCCGAGCGGGGGCAGCCCCGAGGACGAGTTCTGGCGACGCCCGACCCCGGACCGGCCAGCCCCCGGCAGCGGCGGCGACCGGCCCGGGACGGACACCCCGCCCGGCCCCGAGGCGAGCCCGGCCGGCGACGCGAGCCCGGCCGGCGCGGAACGGACCGGCCCGCCGGGCGTGGCAGGCGGGCCGCGGGCCGGTGCGGGACACACCAGCGGCGGCTCGGCACCGGGCTCGGCGGAGAGCCCCTGGGCCCGCCCCGGACCGGAAGCGGGCACCGGTGCTGCCGGTGGCCGAGCCGGCGGCACGGCCGGTCCCGGCGGGTACGCCGGCCCGCCGCCCACCACGCCACCACCACCGGGCTGGCGGCCGCCGGTCTACGTGCAACCACCGCCGCCCCGCCGACTGCCCGCGCAGGACATGGCCGTGATGGATCAGGCCGAGCAGCAGGCCCAGCGGCTCACCTACGGCGTCGGGGCGGTCGCCGCGGTGGTGTTGGTGCTGCTCACCTGCCTGCTCTGCTCGCGGGTGATCTTCTGAGCAGAGCTCAGAGCGTGCCGCCCCAGACGGCCTGGGCGCCGCTGTCCCCGGTGCGGTAGACGTACACCACGGCGAACACGGCCAGCACCGCCACCACCCCGGTGACCACCGGGGCGAGCCAGCGGGGCAGGTTGCGCCTCGCCACGTACCCGCTGGTCACCAGGAGGAGCAGCAGCGCCGCTGCGGCCAGCCCGAAGGTGAACGACCGGAGGGTCTCCCCGTAGCCGGAGTGCTCGCGCACCTGGTCGAGGATCTGCGCCGGGTAGTTCTTCTGCTCCAGCACCCTCTCCAGCGACTCGCCGGACTCGGTGGCCAGCCAGGTGGAGATCGGGGTCGCCACCGCCAGGGCCGCCACCGCCCAGTCGAGCCGGGCCCGCCAGCGGGGCAGCACGCCGTACGCGACGGAGACCAGCGCCAGCAGCGGCACCAGCACCACGGCGGCGTGCACGAGCAGGATGTGACCCGGCAGACCGTTGAATTCCCTGAACACCGACACCTCCGGCAACTGGGTGCGAACCGCGCGGTCAGCGTACGACGACCCGACCGTAGCCGCCTCCGTCACACCCATCCACGCACGTGGCCCCGGCCCGGTTCACCCTGTGGCCCCGACCACCACCCGTCACCGGTCGCTTGTCGGCATCGTGGCCCCGTGCTGTCATTAATCCATGTCCAGTGGCGAGGAACTGCTCCGGTCGAGGGGCCTGCGGGTCACCCGACCGCGCCTCGCCGTGCTGGACGTCCTCGCCGACGGCGGGCACCTGGAGGTCGACGAAATCACCCGCCGGGTCCGTGAGCGGCTCGACTCGGTCTCCACCCAGGCCGTCTACGACGTGCTGGGCGCGCTCTCCCGGGCCGGCCTCTCCCGCCGTATCGAGCCGGCCGGCTCCCCCGCCCGGTACGAGGCCCGCGCCGGCGACAACCACCACCACGTGGTGTGCCGCGGCTGTGGTGAGATCGCCGACGTCGACTGCACGACCGGCACTGCGCCCTGCCTCGACCCGAACACCGCGCACGGATTCGAGGTGGACGAGGCGGAGGTGACCTTCTGGGGTCTCTGCCCCACCTGTCAGACGCGCCGCTCCGCCGACGACTGACCAGCACCGACGACTGACCGGCGCCGCCCGACGCGTGGCACCCTTGGGCGGTGGACTCGGATGACCTCGGCCTGTTCGGTCCGGGATCGGTCACGTGGAAGGTGCACGACGAGCCGATCCTGATCGTCGCCGGCCTCCGCTCGCTCTACCTGCAGGCGCTGCACCCCCGGGCGATGGCCGGAGTCGCCCAGAACAGCAACTACCGCACCGACGCCTGGGGGCGGCTGGCCCGGACCGCCACCTACGTGGGGACGACCATCTACGGCACCACCGCCGAGGCGGAGGCGGCCGGCCGGCGGCTGCGCGCGCGGCACGCCCGGCTGCGGGCCCGCGACCCGCTCACCGGCGCGGAGTTCCGGATCGACGACCCGGAGCTGCTGCGCTGGGTGCACGTCACCGAGGTCGAGTCGTTCGTGAGCACCGCCCGCCGGGCGGGGCTGTCGCTGACCGCCGCCGAGGTCGACGGCTACTACACCGAGCAGCGCCGGGCGGCGGCCCTGGTCGGGCTCGACCCGGCCGACGTGCCGGGCACCGCCACCGAGGTGGCCGACTACTACCGGCGGATCCAGTGTGACCTGCGGATGACCAAGGAGGCGGCGGAGACCGCCCTCTTCCTGACCGCCCCGCCGATCCCGTGGAAGGTCAGCCGGCCGGTGCGGCTCGGCCTGAACCTCGGTCCGCCGCGCTGGGCCTACCTGGGCGTGGCCGGCCTGGCCATGGCGCTGATGCCGCCCTGGGCCCACCGGCTGTACGGGGGCCTCGGCCTGCCCACCACCGCGCTCTCGGCGGACCTGAGCGTGCGCGCGCTGCGGCTCGCCCTGACCGCGGTGCCCCGCCGCTACCGGGAGGGCCCGTTGCAGCGAGCCGCAAAGGCCCGCGCCACCCGCCGCCCCCTCACCTGACCGTCCCACCGCCGGGGCCACCGCCGGGGCCACCGCCGCCGACGGGCCCTGATTCACGGAAAGCGTGGCTATTCCTGGTCGGATAGCCACGCTTTCCGTGAATCAGCGCGGGTGTGTGGCCGGGCACCCGGCCGCTGGGGGCGCGGGGGTGGGTCAGGAGGTTGGGCCGGTGGGGCGGGTTACGGCCGCCCAGGGGTCCTTACCGGGCGTCTGCGCGCCCTCCGGACAGGTGCGCCGGTAGTCGCACCAGCCGCAGCGGGGACCGGGGGTGGCGGGGAACGCCTCGTCGGGGTCGCCGCCGTCGGTGACCGCCCGTTCGGCGGCCATGATGTCCCGGGCGGTCTCCTCGGCCCGGTTGAGCTGCCGGTGCAGCGACTCCGGCGTGTGCTCGTGCGCGGCGACCGTGCCGGTGGGCAGGTGGTGCAGCTCGACCCGGCGGCAGGGCCGGCGGAACACCCGCTCGGCCGCGTACGCGTAGAGGGCCAGCGCCTGCGAACCGCGCGCGTCGTCGGCGTCCAGCCCGGTGCGGCCGGTCTTGTAGTCGACGATCACCAGCTCGGGTCGCCCGTCCGGGCCGGGCCGGGAGTCGATCCGGTCGGTACGGCCGTTGAAGGCGAGCACTGCGGTCTTCACCGCGACCACCCGCTCCACCCCGACCGGCTCGTCGGCCGGGTCGAGCCCCGCCACGTACGCCTCCAGCCAGGCCAGAGCCCGGTGGAAGGCGTCCCGCTCCTGCTCGTCGTCGCGGTAGCCCTCGCGGACCCAGGTGCCCTTGAGCAGGGTGCCCAGCGCCTCGGGGCGCCGCCGGTCGGGGGCGAGGGCGTACCAGTTCTTCAGGGCGGTGTGGACGCTGGCGCCGAGCGAGTTGTGCGCCCACGGCGGGCCCTTCGGCGGGGCGGGCCGGTCGACGTACGAGTAGCGGTAGCGCCGGGGGCAGTCCGCGTACGCGCCGAGCTTGCTCGGGGTGCAGACGAAGAGCCGCTCCGGCATGCCCTCGAAGCCGAGCTGCTCGGCCTGCTCGGCGCGGGGACGGGGCGGCCGGCCGCCGGTGGGTCGTCCGGTCGGGGAGGGTCGTCGCACGCCCCAGATCCTGCCACCCCGGTACGACAGGCGGCGCGACGGCCGGCCGGCCGGATCAGCGCATGGTGACGTACTGGGTCACGAATGCGGCGATCGCGTCGGCGATGAGCTGCACCGCGATGGCGGCCAGCAGCAGGCCGGCGATCCGGGTCAGCACCTCGATGCCGCCCGGCCGGAGGATCTTGACGATCCCGCCGGAGAAGCGCAGCACGATCCAGACCGAGAGCATCACCGCGACGATCGCGGCGGCGATGGCGAGGTAGTCGGCGAACCCGGCGGCCCGCTGCACGAAGAGCATGGTGGCGACGATCGCGCCCGGCCCCGCGAGCAGCGGCGTGCCCAGCGGCACCAGCGCGATGTTCGAGGTGACCTGCTGGCTCGGGTCGTCGGCCTTGCCGGTCAGCAGCTCCAGCGCGACCAGGACCAGCAGCAGCCCGCCGGCGGCCTGCAACGCGGGCAGGTCGACGTGCAGGTAGGCCAGGATGGTCTGCCCGGCCACGGCGAACACCACGATCACCCCGAGTGCCAGCGCCACGGCCTGCCAGGCGGCCCGGTTCCGGTCACGCGCGAGCAGCGGCCCGGTGAGCGCGAGGAAGATGGGCATCATGCCGGGCGGGTCGACGATCACCAGCAGGGTCACGAAGACCTCGCCGAAGAGCTTGAGATCCACCCGGACACGGTAGCCGCGCCGCCGGAACGCTTCAGCCTGAAGCGACCGGGGTCACCCCGGTTGCCAGCGCGACGATCCGCTCGTACGCCTCCGGGCCGGTGGTGTGCGCGCCGAGCTGGACCGTCTTGTGCGTGCCGTGGAAGTCCGACGAGCCGGTGACCAGCAGCCCCAGCTCGGCGGCGACAACCCGGACGTGGGCGCGCTCGGCCGGGGTGTGGTCCTCGTGGTCGGCCTCCAGGCCGGCCAGCCCGGCCGCCGCCAGCGCCACGATCAGCTCGTCCGGCACGATCCGACCGCGCCGGCTGGCCCGGGGGTGGGCGAAGACCGGCACCCCGCCGGCCGCCCGGACCAGTGCCACCGCCCGGAACACGTCGATGTCCTCCTTGGGCAGCCGGTACCGTTCGCCCAGCCAGTCCGGCCCGAACGCCTCGGTGGTGGTGGCCACCAGCCCGGCCCGGATCAGCGCCTGGGCGATGTGCGGGCGGCCCACGGTGCCGCCGGCCGCGCCGGCGAGAATCTCCGCCCAGTCGACGTCGATCCCGTCGGCCTGCAGCAGCCGCACGATGCGCTCGCCACGCTCCTCGCGGGCCGACCGGACCCGGGCCAGCTCGGCGACCAGCTCCGGCTCCGTCGGGTCGAAGAGGTACGCGAGCAGGTGCAGCGGGATCGCCGGCTCGACGCCGTGCCAGCGGCAGGAGAGTTCCGCGCCTCTGACCAGGGTCAGCCCGGGCGGCAGCGCGTCCAGCGCGGCCGCCCAGCCGCCGGTGGTGTCGTGGTCGGTGATCGCCACCACGTCGAGGCCGGCGTCGGCGGCGGCCCGGACCAGCTCGGCGGGGCTCAAGGTGCCGTCGCTGGCGGTGGAGTGGGCGTGCAGGTCGATCCGGGCGGCGCTCACCCCGCCGACGCTACCGTCCGCCGGGGACGCCCGCCGTCGGGCCGGCGCGACGGATCAGTGGGCGGTGTCGGCCACCACGACCAGCCGCTCGTCCCCGGCGATCCCGGCGACCGGTGAGCCGGTGGGCTGCTCGCCGGCCGCCACCCGGTCGGGGCGCACCCGGACCAGCCGGCCGGTGCCGTCGACGTACAGCGCGACGCCGCTCCCGGTCCAGGCCGCCCCGTCGACCAGCGCCGGCCCGGCCGGGTGGGCCGACACGGTGGCCCCGAGGGTGCGCAGGTCGACCAGGAGGGCCGCCTTTCGTGCCCCGTTGACCAGCAGCCACCTGCCGTCCGGGGAGATCGCGGCGGTGCCGTCGGTGGCGAGCTCCGGGCCGCAGCCGGTGCGGACCGGGGCGAGGTTCCGGGCCGGGTCGAGCAGGGCCAGGCAGGGCCGCCGGGGCGTACCGGCGGAGACCTCGGCGACCACCCGGCCGTCGGGGAGGGTGCCGTAGACGTTCAGCACGTCGCGCGCCGGGCCGCCGGGCTGGCCGCCGGCCGACCGGCGCCAGAGGCTGACCCCGTGGCCGGGCTGCCGGACCAGCACGGCGTCGGCGGCGAAGCCGATCGGGACGGCGCCCTCCGGCGCCGCCGCCCGGCTGGTCGCGAGGAGCTGGCCGCCGATCAGGCCGGCGGCGTGGATCTCCGGGCCGTCGCGCCAGGCGACCTGCCGGCCGTCCGCCGCGACCGCGACGGCGTCCGCCCCGGCGAGCAGCACCTGCGGCGCGCTGCCGTTGGGCGGCACCCACCAGAGGGTACGGCCGGCCGCGGTGGGCACCGAGGTGATCAGCCAGCCCCCGTAGTCGGGGAGGCGTTGCGCCCGCTCGACGCTGGCCACGCCGGTCAGCTCCCGCTGCTCTCCGCCGCTGGTGTCCAGCCGGGAGCCGACGATCAGGTCCAGTTCGGCGCGGACCGGCTGGGCGGACCGGGACGGGGTGCCGCCGGTCGGCAGCGGTGAGGGGGTGAACCCGCGCGGGTCCCCGAGCACCACGATGGGCGTCCCCCCGTGTCCGCTCGGCCCGCCCAGCTGCGCCACTCCGGTGGTGACCAGCACGGTCGCCGCGCCGGCCAGGGCGAGGCCGGTGAGCGCGCGGCGTCGCCCGCTGCGCCGGGCCCGGCGGAGGGCCACCCCGGCCGGGTCGGCGGCGAGCGGCCGCGGCGTGGCGACGCGGCCCGCGAAGGTCTCGCGCAACGCCCGCTCCAGCTCGTCCTCGGTCACCTCGAATGGACGCTTCGGGCCGCCGGGCTGGTTGTCGCAGGGGTTCGGCGTACGGCTCATCGGGTCTCCACCGGCACACTGCTGACGGGCCGGGCGGCGGGGGCTTCGGGCGCGGCCGGCCGGACCGCCGGTGGGCGCGCGGCGGGCCGCGGGGCCGGGGTGCGCGGCACCGGCCGCGGGGCCGGCGTACGCGGGGCGGGCCGGGCGGGCGCCGCCGCCGGTTCGGCCGGCAGGCCGAGCGCCGCCG
Source organism: Micromonospora mangrovicola (assembly GCF_047200535.1). Classification (NCBI taxonomy): domain Bacteria; kingdom Bacillati; phylum Actinomycetota; class Actinomycetes; order Micromonosporales; family Micromonosporaceae; genus Micromonospora; species Micromonospora mangrovicola. The sequence continues at coordinate 33,306 of NZ_JBJZOG010000027.1, forward strand.
CGGAGCCCAGCCGGCGGCGCAGCGTGTTGAGTGCCCGGGAGGTCTGGCTCTTCACCGTGCCGGGAGAGATCTCCAGCAGGGCAGCGGTCTGCGCCTCGGACATGTCCTCGTAGAACCGGAGCACCAGCACGGCCCGCTGCCGGGCCGGGAGCGCCTGGAGGTGCCGCCAGAGGGCGTCCCGGTCGAGCTGCTGCTCGATCTCGTCCACCCCGGCCCGCTCGGGCAGCACCTCGGTCGGACGCTCACCGTGCCAGCGGCGGCGCCACCAGCTGGTCGAGGTGTTGACCAGGACCCGGCGGGCGTACGGCTCGAGCGCCTCGATCCCGCCGAGCCGCTTCCAGGCCAGGTAGGTCTTGGTCAGCGCGGTCTGGAGCAGGTCCTCGGCGGTCGCCCAGTCCCCGGCCAGCAGGTACGCGGTGCGCAGGAGCGCGCCCGAGCGGGCCGCGACGAACTCACGGAACTCCTCCTCCAGCGGGTCCCTGCTCGCCAACGCTCACCTCCACACCCGTCCTGCATGGCAGGTTGCCATGTCCGGGTGGGTCGAGTCGACGGCAAATGGTGCGCACTCCGTCCGATGTTCGGACGAAAAGTTTCACGCCCCGTCGTCGGCCTTGGCCTCGTCCGCCTCCTTGCCCAACCGCGCCTCGACGGCCTGCGGCTCGTACATCTCTTCCACGACACGCAGGTAGAGCTCGTTCGGGTTGGGCAGGTTCTTGATCTCACGGAGCGCCTGTTCCTGGCCCGCGGACTCCAGCACGAAGGTGCCGTAGTTGAGCGCCCGGCCGGTCGGGGACTGCTCGTACTTCATGTCGGTGACCCGGACCAGCGGCATCATCGCCACCCGACGGGTGATGATCCCGTTGACCACCATCACCCGCTTGTTGGTGAGGATGAAGCGGTCGTACCACCAGTCGGCGACCCGCCAGGCCACCCAGCCCATGACGGCGAACCAGAGCAGCACGGCGACGGTGGTCAGCGCGCCCACGTCCCGCCCGGCGAGGAAGCCGGAGAGGTAGCCGAGGACGAAGGTCGCGGCGATGCCCACCAGGATCGGGGTGGAGAGGTGGATCCAGTGCCGCTTCCACTCCCCCCGGTAACGCTCGGTGGGGAAGAGGTAGCGGGCCACCAGCGAGCTGGGCTCGTCCTCCAGCGGCAGCACCCGGCGGGGGGCCATGCCGGAGGCGTCGACCCGCAGCCCGACCAGCTCGTCCTCGGTGATCTGCGGCGGCTGGTAGCCGGCCTCCGGGTCGCGGATCCAGGCGCGTCCGGAGCGGCCCTCACCGGCGAAGCCCGGCCCGTCACCGAAGGCGGCGTCGTCTGAAAGGGAGGGACCGTCACCCAGGCCGGCGCCGGCCCCGTAACCGGGACCGTCGTCCGGGCCGACCCGGGGGATGGGTTCGGTGTCCCGGCGCGACCAGTCCGGGTCGTCGGGGTCGAAGGGCGGACCGGAGGGGCTTCCCATCGGCGGCTAGGCGACCAGGCTCGTGAAGAAGTCGCCGAAGCCCTGAGCGATGTCCATGATGCCGCCACCGAGGGACTTGAACACGTCGGCGGCGGAGTTCGGCCGGTAGGCAACGAAGAAGATCAAGAATGCGATGCCGGCCCAGGTGAGGACCTTCTTGACCATAGCGGGCCATCCTCTCGCGCGGCGCCGGGTCCGTTTACCGCAGCGGCACCCAGAGTATCAGCATGGTGTCGTACAGTGAATATCTGCGTTCGTGCCCCGCTCCGCCGGTGCCGGCCGGTCAGGCCCGCCCGTGCAGGTACGGAGATGGAGCGCCGTACACGAGTTCGGGCGGAGTCCACTCGGCGAGGTCGTGCAGCACGACTTCTTCCGCGAGGAGGTGACCCGCACTCGCCGGCCAGGCTATCGCATGGAGCCACATTCCCCGAGCCTCGCCGGCGTACGCACTTCGATCTGTCGGCGAATTCACGAGCCACAGTGGAGTGGGGTGGCCGCCGACTCTGATCTTCGCGTGCGGGACCCGTTCGGGGTGACCAGGTCCGGGACCGGTGAGGGCTGCCGCGACCTGCGGCCCGGGATCGGGACCGGGCAGCCCCGCGAAGCGGGAACCGAGCCCGACGCCCGGCTCCTCGGCGACGAAGATGAGGTCGGCCGGTCCACCGTCGAGCGGGGCCGGACCGGAGCAGGCGATCGCCGTGGCGCGCAACCCGTCCGGGTCGTCTCCCGCCCAGGCCACCCCGGTCAGGGTCCACCCGGTGGGCAGCGGCCACGGGCACCAGAGCGGCACGCCGGGCCGCCCGGACGGATCGGTGCGGGCGACCATCCGGTCCACCACGCTCGCCATGATCTCGGCGCTGATGTGCTCGGGCACGTGCAGCGGCGGCACCGGGCCGCAGCGCAGGCACCGGGACTCGCCGTGCATCAGGTCGGGTTCCCGGACCGGACCCGCGCATCTCGGACAACTCACCGCGACACTCACGTTCCCACGGTCACCCCGCGCCGCCGGGGCGTCAAGCCGAGCGGCCGGATCGGTGGCGCTCAGGCCGGCGGCGGACCTGCGTACGCGCGGATCCAGGCGTGCATGGCGATGCCGCTGGCGACCCCGGCGTTGATCGAACGGGTGGAGCCGTACTGGGCGATCGAGAAGAGCTGGTCGCAGGCGGCCCGGGCGGGCTCGGACAGGCCGGGCCCCTCCTGGCCGAAGAGGAGCACGCAACGGCGGGGCAGGGTGCTGGTCTCCAGCGGCTTCGAGCCGGGCAGGTTGTCGATGCCGACCACCGGCAGCCCCTGCGCCGCCGCCCACGCGACGAACTCCTCGATGGTCGCGTGGTGCCGGACGTGCTGGTAGCGGTCGGTGACCATGGCACCGCGCCGGTTCCACCGCCGCCGCCCGACGATGTGCACCTCGGCGGCGAGGAAGGCGTTGGCGTTGCGGACCACCGTGCCGATGTTGAAGTCGTGCTGCCAGTTCTCGATGGCCACGTGGAAGTCGTGCCGACGCCGGTCCAGGTCCGCCACCACGGCCTCGCGCCGCCAGTAGCGGTAGCGGTCCACCACGTTGCGCCGGTCGCCCTCGGCGAGCAGCTCCGGGTCGTACCGCGGGTCGTCCGGCGGGTCGCCGGGCCAGGGCCCCACGCCCACGTCGAGCTGGTCGTCGGTCACGGGTTCCAGAGCGTACGTCCCGGAGCCGCCGCCGGCCGCCGGCACCCCGGTCAGCGCAGGTCCAGAGCGCCGCCGAGCCGGTCGAGGAACCGCCGGTCGGCCGGGCTCGATCCGACGTCACCGGCCTGGCAGACCCGGGCCGCGACGGACTCCACCCACTGCCGGTACGCCGCCGCGTCGGCCGGGTCGGCGCGACGCCGGAGCAGCCGTACCGCCGCCCGGCAGGCGGCGAGCAGGTCGACGACGTCGGTGAGGCGCTCGTCCCGGGCGGCGGCGCCGTCGTGCCGGGCATAGATCGCGGCGACCACCGCACGGACCAGATCGCTGTCGAAGGCCCGCCCGGCCGCCACCGCGTCCAGGCCGGCGAGCCCGGCGGCGACGCCACGCGGCGGGCGCCCGGGACCCGGCGAGGCGGCGGCGACGAGGACCCGACCCGGCAGGTCGGTCAACAGGTCCCACTCCGTGGTGGAGTACCCGGCGTTGGCCAGCGGTACGGCACGACGACCGGCGGCGGACGGCTCTCCGGCGACGGGGTGGCTCATGCCGCCGCTCCGCCTGGCTCCGCGGCGCCATGAGGCGCCGATGCGCTGAGCCTGATGATTCGCTCGCTGCGCTCGCTCATCGCGGGACCTCCGGCGTCAGCATATGCCCCGGAAGGCGAAAAGAACCCCCTCCTCCGGGGGAACGTCGGGGAAGGGGGCCTTCGCGGTGGGTCGGGGTCAGCGCGGCTCGGGGAAGCTCGGCCGCTCGGGGTCGACACCCTCGGGCACGGCGGCGGCCGCGTACTCCTTCTTGGGAACCATGACCTTCCGGCGGAAGACGCAGACCAGCGTCCCGTCCTGGTTGTAGCCGCGGGTCTCCACGGCCACCACGCCGCGGTCCGGCTTCGAGGAGGATTCCCGCTTGTCCAGCACCGTCGTCTCGCCGTAGATGGTGTCGCCGTGGAAGGTCGGGGCGACGTGCCGCAGCGACTCGATCTCGAGGTTGGCGATCGCCTTGCCGCTGACGTCCGGCACCGACATGCCGAGCAGCAGTGAGTAGATGTAGTTGCCGACCACGACGTTGCGCTTGAACTGGGACGCCGACTCGGCGTAGTGGGCGTCCATGTGGAGCGGATGGTGGTTCATGGTGAGCAGGCAGAAGAGGTGGTCGTCGTACTCGGTCACCGTCTTGCCCGGCCAGTGCCGGTAGACCGCGCCGACCTCGAACTCCTCGTAGTAGCGGCCGAACTGCATCCTTGTCCCCTTCGACGGGCGGCGATGGAGTTCGGCACAGCATGCCTTACCGCTTGTTAAGGCGACGACGGGGGCGCTGCTGGCGCGGAAATGTCACACCGGGGCCGACCTGGGGGGAGACGCAATGAGCGGCGGGGCCCTCCCCGGCACCCGCCGCCCACGCTCTGATGTCCAAGATTCTGCCGCAGGCGCCGCCGACCCGACAGAGACGGGCGTCACATTTACCTTTTTGTGACATTACTTTGAGTAGCCGGCAATCTTCTGGGAGGCGATCTCTGCAGGCCGGATCCCCGCTTGTCAGCCATCAAGTTACCGATCCGTAGCGCTCGATCTCGTCGATCTCTTTGGAAACGCTCCCATCACGCCATGTCACGCAAATGCGTCCTGCACTTGCGCACCGCAGGCCGGCAGCGGCCGATTACTCCCGATGCGCCTCCGTCACGGCGAGAGGCTGCGCGGCGTTTCATCCCTCCCGTCGCGGGAATTCCTGGGCGTCCACCCTGGTTCCATCCGGACGTAGGCAATTCGCGCTGATCGGAGAGTGCAATGGCAACGGTTGAGCTGACCACCGCCAACTTTGACGAGGTGACCGAACGGGACGGCGTCGTCCTGCTGGACTTCTGGGCCGACTGGTGCGGTCCTTGCAAGCGGTTCGCCCCGGTCTATGAGCGCTCATCCGAGAAGCACCCGGACATCACCTTCGGCAAGGTCGACACGGAGGCTCAGCAGGAGCTGGCCGTGAAGTTCAACATCAGCTCGATCCCGACGGTGATGGCGATCAAGGACGGCGTGATCGTGTTCGCACAGCCGGGCGCTCTCCCGGAGTCCGCGCTCGAAAACCTGATCGAGCAGGTGGAGAAGCTGGACATGGACGAGGTCCGCAAGCAGATGGCCGAGCAGGGCCACAAGCACTGAGCCGAGGCGCTCGCACCGACGGCCGGGTCCCCGACGGGGCCCGGCCGTCGCCGTCTCCGGCCCTTGCCGATGGCGACACGGTCAGCGAGTGATGGACGACGGACCGACACCCGGCGGGGGCTTGGTCCCGTATCGTCCACACCCGATGGAGACCCTGACCACCCGCGGCCGCACGATCCGGCTGGGTGCCACCGTGCTCGGGTTGGCGCTGCTCCTCGCCGGCACCGTTGTCGGCACCGACGACGACTTCCCGTTCGGGCCGTTCCGGATGTACTCCACCTCGGACCCGCCGGACGCGCCCGCGCCGGACACCCGGGTGGAGGGCGTCGACCGCACCGGGGCGGTGGTCCCACTGGGCCAGGACGCGACCGGCATCCGCCGCGCCGAAATCGAGGGCCAGCAGTCCCGGTACGTCGCCGACCCCGACCGGCTGCGCCGGGTCGCCGAGGCGTACGCCGAGCGGCACCCGGGCGCACCCACGCTGGTCGAGGTGCGCATCGTGATCCGCTGGTACGACATCCAGGGCAGCCGCCCCACCGGCCGCTGGACCGACCGCACCGTGGTGACCTGGCAGGCCGCCCGGTGACCGGCTGGCTGACCGAGGCGGTGCCCCGCGGGCGGGTGGCCGCCTTCCGTACCCTCGTCTACCTCTTCGTCGCCGCCGACCTGGCGGTCTTCACCCCGTGGGTACGCAGCCGGGTCGACGTGCCCGGCGACCTCTACCAGCCGTTGCTGATCGGGAGGCTCCTCCCGCTGCCCACCCCCACCCCGGCGGTGGTCGGCGTGATCTTCTGGGCGCTGCTGGTGCTCGCGCTGCTCGCGGCGACCGGACGGGCGCCCCGGCTGCTCGGCTGGGCGGTCTTCGCCCTCTACCTGGAGTGGATGATCGTCGCGATGAGCTACGGCAAGGTCGACCACGACCGGTTCGGGCTCCTCGTCGCACTGGCCGTGCTACCCACCGCCGGACGGGCCCGGCACGGTGATCCCACCCGCACGGAGGCCGGCGGCTGGGCGCTGCGGGTCACCCAGATCGCGGTGATCTGCACGTACTTCCTGGCGGCCTGGGCCAAGTTCCGGTTCGGCGGCCTCGACTGGGCGACCGGGTCGGTGCTGGCCCGGGCGATCATCCGGCGCGGCACCGACCTGGCCGACCTGATCGCCCAGGTGCCGCACCTGCTGATCGTCGCCCAGTTCGGCATCCTCGCCTTCGAGCTGCTCAGTCCGCTGGTCTTCGTCCTGCCCGAACGGTGGCGGCTCGCCACGGTGGGCTTCTTCTACTCCTTCCACCTGGCGACGTTCGCGACGATCACCATCTCGTTCGCGCCGCACCTGGTGGCGATGACCAGCTTCCTGCCGCTGGAGAAGGTCCGTCCGGTCTGCTGGGCGCGCCGGCTCCGCACCCGCCGCCGGGCCAGCACCCCCGACGCCGATCCGCCCCCGCCCCGCACCGCACCCGAGCCGGCGATCGGCCCCACCCCCACCAGCTGACCCCACCCCCAACCCCGCCCCTCACCTCGCCTCGCCCCGCCCCTCGCCCGCGCTGATTCACGGAAAGAGTGGCCATTCGGCTACGGATCAGGCCGCTTTCCGTGAAACAGAGGCCGGACCGTGCGTGGCCGGGGTCGGGGGTGGTGGGTGGGTCAGGCGTCGGCGGCGGGGCGGCCGGTGGGGCCGTAGAGGCGTTCGCGGGCCTCCTGGGGTAGCGAGCACGCGGCGGTGCCACCGGGCATCCGGTGGCGGTTGCGGGCCACCCACCGGTACGCCGGCCAGGCCACCGCCCCGACCGGCGGGAAGCGCAGGCCGGCACCGGCCACCCGCCAGAGCGGGCCGCTGCCCCCGAGCAGTTGCGCGATGGCGTCCGGGCCGGCGGCACGGGAGCCGTCGGCACCCACCCACTGCACCGCCTCCTCGCACTCGGCCTCGGTCAGCCCGAGCGCCGCCAGGTCGGCGAACTGCCAGGGCACCACCCGGGCGCCGGTGGGGATCCGGCGCTCGACGAACCGGGCGCAGCTGGTGCAGAACGCGCAGTCCCCGTCGTAGACGAAGGTCGACGTCTCCATGCGTCCATCCTGCACCCGGCGGGGGCCGCTCCGGTGCCCGGTGTCCGGCGCGTCACTTGCGCTTCGTTCGTACGCATGTTCGAATGTGGGTCATGCGCTGGGACAACCTCTCCGCTCCCCCGGACGAGGGGACTCCCGACGGGGCAGCGCCAGCGACTCCACCCCTGCCGCTGGCGCTCCCCGGCGCGATCGTCCGCACCTTCGACACCCCCGGCTTCGCCGGCATGACCTTCTACGAGGTGCGCGCGAAGTCGGTCATCAACCGGGTGCCCGGCCAGTCCCGCGTCCCGTTCGAGTGGACGATCAACCCGTACCGCGGCTGCAGTCATGCCTGTGTGTACTGCGTCGCCGGAGACACGCCGATCCTGACGGCCGACGGCCGCACCAAGCCGATCAGTGAGCTGACCCCGGGTGACCGGATCTACGGCACCGAGCGGCAGGGCACCTACCGCCGGTACGTGGTGACCACGGTCCGCGACGTCTGGTCGACCGTGAAGCGGGCGTACCGGGTCACCCTGGAGGACGGCACCACGCTGGTCGCCAGCGGCGACCACCGGTTCCTCACCGAACGCGGCTGGAAGTACGTCACCGGCGCGATGGGTGGCGCCGGGAAACGGCCGTACCTGACCACCCGTAACCGCCTGATCGGGACCGGCCGGTTCGCCGCCGGGCCCAAGGAGTCGACCGACTACCGGCGGGGCTACCTGTGCGGCATGGTCCGCGGCGACGCGCACCTCGGCAGCCGGTTCCGGCTGGCCCTGGCCGATGAGGAGGCGCTCGACCGCACGGCCCGGTTCCTCGCCGAGGCCGGCGTCGAGCCGCGGCGTTCCTCCCTCGCCGCGATCCGCGGCGCCCGGCGGGCGGCCACCGTGCTCCGCACGAGCCGGCAGCGGGACGTGGCGGCGATCACCGAGTTGGTCCGCTGGCCGGACGGGCCGACGGACGACTGGCGACTGGGTTTCCTCGCCGGCCTCTTCGACGCGGGTGGCAGTTGCAGCCGGGGCGTCTTCCGGATCAGCGCCGGTGACGAGGAGCTCGAGCACGCCGCCCGCGCTCTGGACAGCTTCGACTTCCGCTGGGTCCTCGACGATCCCGGCCGCTCCAACCGGCTACGCCAGCTCCGGCTGACCGGTGGCCTGCCCGAGCGGCTGCGCTTCTTCCACCTGACCGACCCGGCGATCACCCGCAAGCGTTCCATCGAAGGCGCCGCGCTCAAGTGCCGGGGCCGGCTCGGGGTGGTCGAGATCGAGGACCTCGGCCTGGAACTGCCACTGTGGGACATCAGCACCGGCACCGGCGACTTCATCGCCAACGGGGTGGTCAGCCACAACTGCTTCGCCCGCAACACGCACACCTACCTCGACCTGGACGCCGGGGCGGACTTCGATCGGAAGGTGATCGTCAAGGTCAACGCCGGCGAGCTGGTCCGCCGCGAGCTGGCCGCCCCGCGCTGGCGCGGCGCGCACCTCGCGATGGGCACCAACGTGGACTGCTACCAGCGGGCGGAGGGCCGCTACCGGCTGATGCCGCCGATCATCGAGGCGCTGCGCGACTTCGCCAACCCGTTCTCCATTCTCACCAAGGGCACGCTGATCCTGCGTGACCTGCCGCTGCTGCGCCAGGCGGCCGAGGTGACCCGGGTCGGGCTGTCGTACTCGGTCGGGTTCGTCGACGAGGCGTTGTGGCGGGCGGTCGAGCCGGGCACACCGAGCCCACGCCGCCGGTTGGACGCGGTCCGCCAGTTCACCGACGCCGGTTTCCCGGTGGGGGTGCTGATGGCACCGGTACTGCCCGGGTTGAGCGACGACGACGAGTCGATCGACGCCACCGTGGCGGCGATCGCGGCGGCCGGGGCCACCAGCGTCACCCCGCTGCCGCTGCACCTGCGCCCCGGTGCCCGCGAGTGGTACGCGCACTGGCTGGCCCGCGAGTTCCCGCACCTGGTCCCCGGCTACCGGCAGCTCTACCACGCCGGGGCGTACGCGCCGCAGGCGTACCAGCGGGAGGTCACCGCGCGGGTGCGGATGGCCGCCCGCCGGCACGGGCTGCACCGGGGCGAGGACGGCGACAACCGCCGACTGCCCGCTGCGCCACCGTCGCCACCTGGGGCGGAGCAGCTCTCCCTCCTGTAGGGACGACAAGGACATCGCGGCGGGCGGCAGTGGCTTACGCTTCGGCCCGTGCAGGAGATCGTCGACGCGGCGCTACGCCGTCACGCACCATCATCCTCGCCGCGCTGGCGATCGGCGGGGCCGCCGGGCTGTTCTCCCGCTGGGTCGACTCGGTCCATCCGCTGCTCTCCCTGCTGGGCCTGATGCCGCCGCTGGTCGTAATCGTCGTCGCCGTCCGTGAGCTGGTTCGACCGCCGGGCACCGCGGAGCTGCAGGTCGACGAGACCGTCCGGGCGTTCGTCGCGCCGCCCCGCACCGGGCGCGCCCTGGCACTAGTGGCCGTCTACTGGCGGCGGGTGCCGCTGGTCACGGTCACGGCGGAGGGCGTCACCACGGGCGCACCGCCCGCGGTCGTCGTCCCGTGGGAGGGTCTCGGCCCTTCCGCGCCGGCCTCGGCCGGGTACCGCAGCCTGCGACTGCCCGTTGTCCGGCCGGAGCTGATCAGGTCCCGTAGGCGGGGACGAAACCAGATCAACCTTCCCGTCCGGGAGCTGACGGTCGCGCCGGCCCTCCCGGCCGCCGTGATCGCGTACCACACCGCCCATCCTGAGCATTGGGCCGCCGTCGGCACCCGTGAGGAGTACGCCCGGCTCCGGCACGCGCTCGCCGGTGACCGGCTGCCCGGCCAGGTCTAGGGTCCGGGCCGGCGACCGGCGCCGGCAACTCGCCGCGCCGCGCCGGCCACGGTCCGGCTGGCTGGGCCGTCAGCGGGACGGCGGCCGACGGCGACGTTAGGCTCGAACGATGCGCTCCGCCCAGCAGATCCTCGCCGAGTCCGCCGTGATCGCCGTCGTGGGCGCGTCCCGCGACCCGGGCAAGGCCGCGCACCGGGTGCCGCAGGAGATGCAGCGCCACGGCTGGCGGATCATCCCGGTGAACCCGACGGTGGACGAACTCTTCGGTGAGCGGGCGTACCCGTCGCTGGCCGACATCCCGCACCCGGTGGACCTGGTGGACGTGTTCCGTCCGGCCCGGGACGCGGTGGAGGTGGTCCGGCAGGCGGTGGCAATCGGCGCCCCGGCGGTGTGGTTGCAGCTCGGGATCTTCTCCGCCGAGGCGCGACGGATCGCCGAGGAGGCGGGGATCGACTACGTCGAGGACCGGTGCCTGATCATCGAGCGGGCCGCCGCGGGCCTGAGCCGGCAGGGCTGAACGAGGACGCTGCCCGACGGGCGGCGCGGCCCGGCCGCCATCTTCGCTGTCCTGTCGCGGGCTGGCGGGCTGGCGGGCTGGCGGGCTGGCGGGCTGGCGGGTGCCGCATACCCTGCTGGCGTGTCGATTTCCGGGCCGGCGCGCGCGTCAACGCAGCCCGGCCGCGACGGGCTCTGGTCCCGGCGGCTGTTCTCCCTCGTAGTCGGCGGTGCGGTGGCCGCGGCCGCCGCCCGGGTGCTGCTGCCGACGACGGCGTCCGACCTGGACGCCGTCCGCGGTCTGGCGTGGCTGGCCACGGGGGTGGACCTGGCGCAGCGGCACTGGCGGCCCCGGCGCACCGGCCGGCTGGTCTGGCGCGCCCGGGTGGCCGGCCGACACGGGACGGAGCCGGGGCTGGTGGCCCGGCGATCCCTCGCCGGCTGGGTGGGGCTGGTCGCCGGCCTGGCCGCGGGGTCGACGCTGACGGTCGGCGTGATCTCGACCCTGCCCGACCGCTGGGCCTGGGTGGCGGCGGGCCGGCCGGTGCTGCTGGCCGCCGGGGCACTGGGACTGGGCTGGTTCGGCTACCGGGAGGTCCGGTTCACCGGCCGGCTGGCGCTGACCGCGAGCGGGATCCGGGACGGTGCGGACTGGTATCCCTGGTCCGAGGTCAGGGAGGCCCGGCCGGGCTCCCGGGACCGGCAGGACGGGGTGCGGCTGCACCTGAGCCCTGGCAGGGTCTGGCCTCAGGTGATCGGCGGGCGCGGCGTGACCGTGTCGGATGAGCGGCTGCTGGCCGCGATCGAGCACGTCCGGGTCCGGCCGGAGATGCTGGCGGTGGGGCTGCCGGTCACCCCGCCGGAACCGGCCCCGAAGCCGGTTCCGGCGGAGTGAACGACGCGTACGTCAGAGCTTGTACTCCTTGAGCAGGCCCCGGGAGATGATGGTCTTCTGGATCTCCGAGGTGCCCTCGCCGATGAGCAGGAACGGTGCCTCCCGCATCAGCCGCTCGATCTCGTACTCCTTGGAGTAGCCGTAACCGCCGTGGATGCGGAACGCCTCCTGGACCACCTCGGCGCAGTACTCGGAGGCGAGCAGCTTGGCCATGCCGGCCTCGACGTCGTTGCGCTGGCCGGCGTCCTTGAGCCGGGCCGCGTTGACCATGAGGGCGTGCGCCGCCTCGATCTTCGTACCCATCTCGGCCAGCTTGAAGGCGACGGCCTGGTGCTTGGCGAGCGGCTGGCCGAAGGTGCGGCGCTGCTGGGCGTACGCGACGGCCAGCTCGAACGCCCGGATGGAGATGCCGCAGGCGCGGGCGGCCACGTTGACCCGGCCGACCTCGATGCCGTCCATCATCTGGTAGAAGCCGCGGCCGACCTTCTCCGCGCCGCCGAGCACGGCGGAGGCGGGGACGGTGACGCCGTCGAGGACCATCTCGGTGGTCTCGACGCCCTTGTAGCCCATCTTGTCGATCTTGCCGGGGATGGTCAGGCCGGGCGCGGTCTCGCCGAAGCCGGGCTCCTTCTCCAGCAGGAAGGTGCTCATGTTGCCGTACACCGAGTCGGCGCCGGTGTCGGTCTTCACCAGGGTGGCCACCACCGAGGAGTACGCCCCGTTGGTCAGCCACATCTTCTGCCCGTTGATGACGTAGTTGTCGCCGTCGCGGACGGCCTTCGACTTGATCGCCGAGACGTCGGAGCCGCACTCCGGCTCGGACATCGAGAAGGCGCCGCGCACCTCGCCGGTGGCCATCCGGGGCAGCAGCCGGGCCTTCTGCTCGGCCGAGCCGTGCTGCGAGATCAGGTACGCCACGATGAAGTGGGTGTTCACGATGCCGGAGATCGACATCCAGCCCCGGGACAGCTCCTCCACCACCAGCGCGTAGGTGAGCAGGGACTCGCCGAGGCCGCCGTACTCCTCGTCGATGGTCAGGCCGAACAGCCCCATCTCGCGCATCCCGTCGAGGATGTCGGTGGGGTATTCGTCGGCGTGCTCCAGCCGCTGGGCGTGCGGAATGATCTCCTTGTCGGCGAACTCCCGGACGGTTTCCAGGATCGACCGCTGCACGTCGGTCAGGCCGGGCGTCTGGGCGAGTCGGGCCATCTCAGCCTCCGGGGGATCGGCGCATTACTCGTGGGTAACTGAACGTTCGGTCAGTATCGGCCCCGCGACCGGCGAGGCCAAGGTGACCAGTCCACACAACCGCTGTGAAAAGGTTCACCGCTGCGGGTAGCGTCCGCAAGAGAGAAGCCCGATGACCTGCGACGGAGGGGGCGAGCGCCGTGAGCGAGCGGGGCGGACGAACCATTCGGCTCAGCAGCGTGGCGCCTCGCCGCCGGGAGCGAAGCGAGGCGGCGGCGTGAGCCAACCACCCGGTGAGCCGGAGCAGCCGCCGTCGCCGTACGAGCCGCCGTCGCCGTACGAGCCGCCGTCCTACGGCCAGCCGTACGGGCAACCGCAGCAGCCGCCCTGGGGGCAGCAGCCCCCCGGCGGCACGCCGCCGCCGTACCCTCCGCAGCCCCCGTACGGCCAGTACGGCCCGCCGACCGGCGGAGGGCCGCGACCGCGCGGCGGGCCGAACGTGCTGGCCATCCTCTCGCTGGTCTTCGCCTTCGTCTTCGCCCCCGCCGGCATCGTCCTCGGCCATCTGGCGAAGCGCCAGATCCGGCAGACCGGCGAGGAGGGCGACCAGCTCGCCACCTGGGGGTTGATCCTCAGCTACGTCTTCACCGCCCTCGGACTGCTCGCCTGCTGCGGCTGGATCGGCCTGGCCTGGTGGGCGAACTCCGACAACGGCAGCTACCGCTGACCGGCCCCGTCAGCGGAACTCCGCCTCCCGCACGCTGTTGCCACCGTCGACCACCAGCATCTGCCCGGTGATGTACGACGCGGCCGGCGAGCAGAGGAAGGCGATCGCCGCGGCCACCTCGTCCGGGGTCCCGGGGCGGCCGACCGGGGTGCCCAGCCCCTGCTTGATCTCGGCGACGGTCGAGGCGGCGGTGTAGATGGTGCCCGGCGCGACCGCGTTCACCGTCACGCCGTCGGCGATCATCTCCATGGCCAGGGCCCGGGTCAGCCCCACCACACCCGCCTTCGCCGCGGCGTACGCGGCCTCGGTGGGCAACGCGTTGACCGCCCCGGCGGTGGCGGCCAGGTTGACGATGCGACCCCAGCCGCGCTCGGCCATCCCGCCGATGAAGGCGCGGCTGCACAGGAACGCTGTGGTGAGGTTGCGGTCGATCTCACCGCGCCACTCGTCGTAACTCAACTGGGCCACCGGCCGCAGCACCTCCGGGCTGGCCCGGCTGGCCAGCCCCGCGTTGTTGACCAGCACCTCGACGTCGCCCAGCTGCTCGGCCACCGCGTCGGCGAGGGCACCGACCTCGGACTCGTCGGTGAGGTCGGCGACGAAGCCGGTCATCCCGAGCTCGCCCGCGCGCTCGTGGATCCGCCGGGTGGTGGAGACGATCGCCACCCGGGCCCCCAGGTCGGCGAGGCGACGCGCGGTCGCGTACCCGATGCCGTCCGGACTGCCGGCGCCGGTGACCAGCGCGACCCGGCCGTCGAGTCGCATGGTGACCGGCTCGCCGAGCGGCGCCGGCTGGTCCTGGTCGGCGGACCCGGCCGGGATGCCGGGACGGCTGCGCCGCACCAGGCCCGGACGGCTCACGTCCCGTCGCGACCGACCGCCGCGCGCGTCAAGTGCCATGCCGAGATCCTGCCCGCTGTGGACGTTGCGGGCAACGCGGCACCCGGAAAGGTGGTCCTCCGGTTTGCCTGCCGCTGGCTACCCTGACGGCACCCGAAGAGCTACGGAGATGAGCAGATGAGCTACCCCCCGCAGTCCGGCGGCTGGCACGACCCCTCCCAACCGTCGAGCCCGCCGGCCGACCCGACGCTGCCGATGGGCGGCAACCCGATCCCGACCCAGCCGACCTCGGCGAACCCGTACGCCGGGATGCAGTCGTCCGACCCGTACGCCACGCCGGCCTACCCGACGGGCGACCCGTACGCGCCGGGCGGCTACCCGCCGGCCTACCCGGCGTACGGCCCACCACCGACCAGGACCAACGGGATGGCCATCGCGGCGCTGGCGCTCTCGCTGATCGGCATCACCTCGTGCATCACCGCCCCGATCGGCGCGATCCTCGGCCACGTCGCGCTGAAGCAGATCCGGGAACGGGGCGAGCAGGGCGAGGGCATGGCGAAGGCCGGCATCATCATCGGCTGGATCCTCACCGCCCTGATGGTCCTGTTCATCGCGGCGATCGTCGTCGCCGCGATCGCCGACAGCTCCAGCAGCTACTGACGCGGACGGGCCGCCCCGATCGTCCCGGGGCGGCCCGTCCGGCAGCACTCACTCCGACGGCGGGGTGAAGGTCGAGGTACGGGTCATCCCGGCCGCCCGGCCCTTGGCCGCGATCACCAGCGCCATCTTGCGGGACGCCTCGTCGATCATCTCGTCGCCGAGCATCACCGCGCCGAGCTTCCCGCCCGCCTCGGAGGTGTACCAGTCGTACGCGTCCAGGATCAGCTCGGCGTGGTCGTAGTCGGCCTGGGCCGGGGAGTAGACCTCGTTGGCCGCGTCGATCTGGCCGGGGTGCAGCACCCACTTGCCGTCGAAGCCCAGCGCCGCCGAGCGCTTGGCCACCTCACGGAACGCGTCCACGTCCCGGATCTGCAGGAACGGGCCGTCGATGGCCTGCTTGTCGTGCATCCGGGCGGCCATCAGGATGCGCATCAGGATGTAGTGGTACGGGTCGCCCGGGTAGTCCGGGATCAGCGCGCCGACCACCAGCGACTTCATGTTGATCGAGGCCATGAAGTCGGCCGGGCCGAAGATGATCGTCTCGACCCGCGGCGAGGCGCCCGCGATCGCGTCGACGTTCACCAGGCCGGCCGCGTTCTCGATCTGCGCCTCGATGCCGATTCGGCCGATCTCCAGGCCGAGGGTTTTCTCGATCTGCGTGAGCGTCAGGTCGAGCCACTGCACCTGCGCGGCGTTCTGCACCTTCGGCAGCATGATGCAGTCCAGGTTGGCCCCGGCGCCCTCGACGACCTCGATCACGTCCCGGTAGGTCCACGGCGTGGTCAGGTCGTTGACCCGGACCACGCGGGTCTTGCCGGCCCAGCCGCCCTCGTTCAGCGCGGCGACGATGTTCTTGCGGGCGTCCGGCTTCGCCAGCGGGGCGACGGCGTCCTCCAGGTCGAGGAAGACCTGGTCGGCGGGGAGGCCCTGGGCCTTGCCGAGCATCTTGACGCTGGAGCCGGGTACCGCGAGGCAGGACCGGCGGGGGCGACCGACAGCGGTCATGGTGCGCTCCTTCCAGCGTCCGGCGGGGCCGGCGCGAAAAGTTTCAGAAATCGAGAACTTAACGATCCCAAAGGGCGTTGTGACGCCACGGTAACCTCGTGCCGTGACCGGGGTGAATGGACCTGTGGAAGATCTCACTGAGCGTCGGATCGTGGTGGTGACCGGGGCCAGCTCGGGCATCGGGCTGGCCGCGGCGGTCGACCTGGCCACCCGGGGTGACCAGGTGGTCCTGGTCGGGCGGGACCCGGCCCGGCTGCAGGCCGCCGGGGACCGGGTCCGGGAGGCCAGCGGCGAGCGCCCGGAACTGTTCCGCGCCGACTTCGCCGTGCTGGACGACGTCCGCCGGCTCGCCGAGAAGCTGCGCGCCGCGTACGACCGGATCGACGTGCTGGCCAACAACGCGGGGGCGATCGTGCTCCAGCCGGTCACCACGGTGGACGGCTTCGAACTCAGCATCCAGGCCAACCACCTCGCTCCCTTCCTGCTCAGCAACCTGCTGCGGGACCGGATCGGCCGGATGGTGGTGACCGCCTCGGGCGCCCACCGCAGCGGCGTCCTCGACCCCGCCGACCTGAACGCGACGCTGCGCGACTTCCGGGCGTACCGGGCGTACGGCACCAGCAAGCAGGCGAACATCCTGTTCACCGCCGAAGCCGCCCGCCGCTGGCCCGACGTGCCGGCGTACTCGTTCCACCCGGGGGTGGTGCGCACCCGGTTCGGCGCGGACAGTCCGCTGGTCTCGCTGGGCATGCGGCTGCTGCCCTTCCGCAGCCCGGAGAAGGGCGCGGAGACGCTGGTCTGGCTGGCCAACCAGGATCCGTCCCGGCTCACCTCGGGTGGCTACTACTACGACCGCCGCCCGCGCCGGCCGCTCGCCAAGGCCCGCGACCCGCAACTGGCCGCCCGGCTCTGGACGGCCAGCGCGCAGGCCGTCGGCGTCGACGCCTGAGCGCTGCGCCGGCCCCACCGGCGGGCGACGCCGCTGGGATACTCCGCCACATGACCGAGCACGAGGGAGCGCGGCTGCACATCGGCGGCGCGGACGACGACCTGGCCGCCCGGATCGACCGGGAGCTGACCGCGTTCAACAACGCCGCCACCGGCGCCGACGACGAGGCCGATCTGACGGTACGGGTGGTCGACCCCGACGGCGAGCTGGTGGCCGGACTGACCGGCTGGACGTGGGGCGGCCGAGCCGGGATCAACACCGTCTGGGTGCGGGACGACCGTCGCCGCGCGGGCTGGGGCGGCCGGCTGCTGCGGGCCGCCGAGGAGGAGGCCCGGCAGCGTGGCTGCACCGAGATCTCGGTGGCGTCGTTCTCGTTCCAGGCGCCCGCGTTCTACCGTCGGCACGGCTACACCGACACCGGCATCCGGGACGGTGTCCCGGGCGGCCACGTCGACCACCACTTCTGGAAATCGCTGGTCGACGACCCGGCGGGTGTGGTCCGGCTGGTCGCGCTGGTGGACCTGAGCGCCGACGCCGAGGCCGGTCGACGGTACGAGGACGCGGTGCTGGCCCTGCTCGGGCGGCACGGCGGCCGGCTGGAGCGGCGACTGCGTACCGGCGACGGCCGGACCGAGGTGCACGTGATCCGGTTCGCCGCACGGGCCGGCTACGACGGATTCATGGCCGACCCCGAGCGCGTCGCGCTCCGTGCCGGGCTCGGCGATGCCGCCCCCACCACCCAGGTCCTGGAGGTCCGCGACGTCTGACTGTCCGGCTGGCCGGCATCGAGTGGGATCTGACGGCGGGAATGAATGATGACCGCGAACTCATTCATCGTGAAAATCGATGAGAGAAATGCAATTCGCAGACGCATGGCTCTACGCTTCAAAATCCGGTACCTCATCTTCGACCGATCGGGGTGGCCATGCGACCGGAAGAAGCACTGGACAGGCTGCAATTTCGGATGCTGCGGGCCGCGGTGGAGGCGGTGCAGGCGATGTTGTTCTTTGCCACCGTCTCGATCACTGCGGGCAGCGTCGCGTGGGCTTGGCTGAGTCATGCCGGGGGCGACGTTGACGCCACCGGATGGGCAGTGGCCGGCGGGGGTGCCCTGAGTTCCGGCGCCTTCGGTTACCTGGCTGGGCGGCGGAGGCGACGAACCGAGCGAGGCGACTTCGTGATCGAACAACTGGAAGGGCTACTGACGGTCAGTGGGGTGAGCGACCATCAGCGGTACGACTATGTCCGCCGACAGCGGATCCGCGCTGGCCGGAACGGATTCCGCCTCGTACCGATCCGCTCCCACTGGAGCGCCCGTAGCCGCTGTCCGAGCACGCCGGAATGCCTTTACGCAGATCAGTTGTTGCTGGACGGCCGGACGCCGGAAGAGGACGGCCGGATTCGTCGCTGGATCTACCTGCACCGGCCGATCGGCAGGGGATACCGGGTGTGGGTCGGCCTTCGCCACACCTTTTCCGACGACGGTGGACGAATGCAGCCCTACTACCGGGAAAGCGGGGAGGAACAACGGGTCGACCGGCTCATCGTCCGGCTCCGGTTCACCTGGGACCGGGTGCCGTTGGAGGTGGTCGGGGTGCGGTGGAGCGCGCGGTCCCGCAGCAGCCGGCAGGAGACCGGTGAGGTGCCGTTCCAGAAGGTGCCCGGCCCGGACGGCTCGGTCGAGTACGTGGTGGACGTCCACAAACCCGACGGGCGCTGCGCGTACGGGCTCCGCTGGCGGTGGGCCGACGACAACATCCTGCCCGTCGACGCCATGAACTCCCGCACGGTCACCCGATCGGCGCCGATGACGGCGCCCGCCTTCGAATCTCTGTCAGCAGCACGTCGAGCGGGACGGTGGCCGGGGCCGGCGCCGGCAGCGCCAAGGTGACCGCGTACACACCGGCCGTATCCGCCCTGCACGCCCGCATCCGGGGCTGCGCTCTGCGTGAGAGCGGGGCGGTTCAGTCGCTGAGCGGCGCCGGGTCGGCGGGCACGGCGACCGGCGGGGTACGGCGGCCGGCGCGGGCGCCGCCCAGGATGACGACCGCGACGCCGGCCAGCAGCAGCGCCAGCCCGGGCAGGGCGAGCGGGCGGGGCAGCTGGCCGAGCCAGACCCAGGCGATCAGGGCCGCCCCCGGCGCCTCCAACAGGATCAGCACGCTGACCGTGGTCGCCGAGACGCGGTGCAGGGCGTAGTTGAACATCGAGTGGCCGAGCAGCTGGGCACCGGCCACCAGGCCGAGGACGGCCAGCCAGGTACGCAGGTCGTAGCCGTGCAGGCGCACCCCGCCGAGCAGGCAGACCACCAGCAGGACCGCCGCGCAGACCCCGTAGCAGATCGTGGTGTACGTGGTGGTGCTGATGGTGGCCCGGGCCCGCTCGCCGAAGGCGGTGTAGACGGCGGCGCACATGCCGCCGGCCACGGCGAGCAGGTCACCGGCGAAGGCCCGGCCGGACACGGTGAAGTCGGCGCCGGTGGCCAGCGCCGCGCCGAGCACGGCGACCCCGATGCCGGCCCAGACCGCCACCGGCAGCCGCCGCCCCTGCCACCGGGCGATCAGCCCCTGCCAGACCGGCTGGGTGGCGACCAGCGCGGTGGCGGCGGCGACGGTGGTGAGCCGCACGCTCGGCATCCAGGTGGCGAAGTGCGCGGCCAGCGCCAGCCCGGACAGCACGCAGTACAGCCCCTCTCGACGGCCGGCGCCCACGGTCAGCGCGCGGAACTCCGCCCGTCGGCGGGCCAGCGAGAACGGGCCGAGCACGGCGACCGAGAGCAGGTTGCGCCAGAACGCGATGGCGAGCGCCGGCGCGGCGGCGAACGCGACCAGCGGGGCCGACGAGGACACGGCGGCGACGGCCAGCACGAGCGCGCCGACGGTCAGCGGGTCGAGCGGCCGGGGCGGAGTGGACGACACGGAGAGCAATCCTCACACGACCGGGGGACAGCACGGAACGTCAGCACCCGGTTACGATCATGCCCGTCCCGGCGACCCCTCGCCTCGACGTCCGGAGGCGCCCGCATGTCCAGGTACCAGGCGGTGCTGTTCGACTTCTTCGGCACGCTGACCCGTTGCGTCCAGCGGGGCTCCGCCCATCACGCCACCGCCGAGCTGCTCGGCTGTCCACCCGACACCCTGACCGAGGTGCTCGACCGCACCTACTACCAGCGCGCCAGCGGCCGGCTGGGCAATGCCGAGGCGACCCTGCGCTGGGTCTGCGAGCAGGCCGGCGTGCGTCCGTCCGACGGGGCGGTACGCGCCGCCGTCGCCTCCCGCCACCGGGCGGTTCGCGCCGACACGCGGCTGCGCGACGAGGCGGTGCCGGTGCTGGCCGCGCTGCGCCACCTGGGCGTACGCACCGGGCTGATCAGCGACTGCACCCACGAACTGCCGGCGTTCCTGCCCCAGCTCGCGATCGCGCCGCTGCTCGACGTACGCGTCTTTTCCGTGCAGGTGGGCCGCTGCAAGCCGGACCGCGCGCTCTACCTGGCCGCCTGCCGTCGGCTCGACCTCGCCCCGGCCGACTGCCTCTACGTCGGCGACGGCGGCAGCCAGGAGCTGACCGGCGCGGAACGGGCGGGCATGACAGCGGTCCGGCTCGCCGCGCCGGATCTGACCGACCACATGGTCTTCAACGCGGACCGGTCCTGGGACGGCCCGCTGCTGGCCTCACTGGCCGGGGTGCTCGACCTGGTCGATCCGGTCGCCGCCGCACCGCTCGCCGCCGCCTGGCCCGCCGGGTCCGCTCAGCGGCGACGGACCTTGTGCAGGCGGAACGGCCTGCGGGTGGCCCGCACCACCGGGGCCTCCCGGGGCGACTCGGCCAGCGACTCCGCCGGCAGCCCGGTGCCGGCGACGGGGGTACCGGCCGGGGCCAGCCGGTTGACCGCGCAGCCCTCGGCGACCCAGCGGGCGACCAGGTCGGCGGCCGGGCCGTGAGCGTTCAGCCGCTTCGCCGCGACCAGCGGCGCGGCGGTCTCCCACTCCTCGGTGCCCGGTCGCAGCCGGGTCACCCGGGCCGGCCAGGTGACGATCCGGCCGCCGTGGTCGCCGCGCAGGGTCACGTCCGCCGCCTCCGTGTCGGCCAGTCCGGGCGCGGACTGCTCGCCGGGGCCGGTGACCACCAGGAGCGCACCGTCGGCCGGCAGGCACCACAGCGCGTACGCCGGTCCGCCGCCGACGCTCACCCAGCAGACGGCGGCCTTCTTCACCGCCTCGTCAACCAGGGGCGTGGTGACCCGCTCGTCCACCTCGTCAGTCACTCCGGCATCCTCCCGCATTCCGGTTCGCCCCGGGCGGAACACGTCCTCCGTCGCACGCTACCGCGCGGACGGCTGCCCTTTGACGCCGAGTCGGTGTGGCCGGCATCCGCTCGTCGCCCCCCTTTCAAGCTGATGTCGCAAACGATTCACCAGCCGGTACGGAGGGCAGGCGTCACCACGGCAGGGCCGGCGCCACCAGCGCGAGGCCGGCACCGCCACGGCCGGCGCCACCTCGGCGGGGCCGGATGCTCGGGCGGTGCCACGAACCTGGCGGCATGAAGCGCCCGGGGACCGGGCCGCCGGGCCGGCCGATGTCGCAGACGACTCAACTTCAAAGCGAGCGGAACAGTGGACGCCGGGCCGGTCGACCGGGGCTCCCGTCGGCCGACGACCCACGGGTGCCGCTGCTCAGCCCACGAAGGGTGGGACGGCGATCTCGCCCCGCGCCACCGGCATGACCTGCCCGGTGACCGTCGCGCCGACAGCCACCCCGCCGGCGGCCGTCACCATGCAGGCCAGCGTCGACGGCCGGTGGATCTCGACGCCCTGGCGGATCACGTACTCGGCGCGCCCCTCGCCGGGCAGCAGCCCGCTGGCGACCAGCCACACGCCCAGCCCGAGGCCGGCGGAGCCGGTGGCGGGGTCCTCCGGCACGCCGAGCCCCGGCACGAAGACCCGGGCGTGCGCGGTTTGCGATCCGGCGTCCCAGGAGAAAACGCTCACGTGCTCCACTCCGTACCGCTCCGCCGCCGCGGCGTTCACCTTGGCACGGGCCACCGCATCCGGGCGTACCGGCAGGTAGGGGAACTCCAGGCCGCAGCCGGCGACCCGGGGCGCCGGACCGGCATGGTCGGCGGCGGTGAGGCCGACCATCTCCAGCAGCGGCTCCGGGTCCAGCTCGGGACCGAGGGTGGGAGTGCCGCCGGTGAGCGTCGCACCGGTGGCGGTCACCTCGATCGGCAGCACGCCGGCGCCGCACTCCTGGGTGACCCCGCCCAGCTCGAACAGCCCACGTCGAACAGCCGTCACCGCGGCACCGACACTCGGGTGCCCGGCGAACGGCAGCTCCGCGGCCGGGGTGAAGATCCGCGCCCGGTAGGTCGCGCCGACCTGGGTCGGCGGCAGCACGAACACCGTCTCGGACAGGTTGAACTCGAGCGCGAGCGACTGCATCTGCTCGGTGGCCAGCCCTTCGGCGCCGAACACCACGGCCAGCGGGTTGCCGGCGAAGGGGCGATCGGTGAAGACGTCCACGATCTCGTAGGCCAGGGTCGACATGTTGATAAACACTAGGCCCTTAGGCTGGTGCCCGTGAGCACGCCGAACCGGGTCTACATCGCTCGACTCGCCGGAGTCGCCGTCTTCGACCCGAACGGCGACCAGGTCGGCCGGGTCCGCGACGCGGTCGCCCGGATGCGCCCGACCCAGCGCCCGCCGGAGGTGGTGGGACTGGTCGCGGAGATGCCGATGCGGCGACGCATCTTCCTGTCCATCAACCGGATCACCTCCATCGACTCGGACGCCGTCGTGCTCGGCAGCGGCACCCTCAACCTGCGCCGGTTCGAGAAGCGCCCGAACGAGGTGCTGGTGCTCCAGGAGCTGCTGGACCGTCGGGTCCAGCTGGACACCGGGCAGTCCGGCTCGGTGGTCGACGTGGCGATGGAGTGCAGCCGGGGCGGCGAGTGGTCGCTGACCCGGGTCGCCGTCCGTGAGCAGACCAGCCGGCTCACCCGCCGCGGCCACCTGCACCAGGTCGAGTGGGACCGGGTCCGCGGCCTGGGCAGCTTCGGTGACGCCCGGGGTACGGCCAACCTGCTCGCCGTGCTGGAGGACATGCGCCCGGCCGACCTGGCCAACGCGCTGCAGGACCTGCCCGACGCCCGGCGCAACGAGGTCGCGGCGGCGCTGGACGACGAGCGTCTCGCCGACGTGCTCAGCGAGCTGCCCGAGCACGACCAGGTGGAGATCCTGGCCGCGCTGGACCGGGAGCGCGCCGCCGACGTGCTGGAGGAGATGGATCCGGACGACGCGGCCGACCTGCTCAACGAGCTGCCGCCGCCGGAGCAGGACGTGCTGCTCGACCTGATGGAACCGGACGAGGCCAACCCGGTACGCCAGCTCCTCCGCTACGCCTCCGGCACCGCCGGCAGCGTGATGACCTCCGAGCCGGTGATCCTGCCGCCGGACGCCACGGTGGCCGAGGCCCTCGCGCGGATCCGGGAGCCGCAGCTCTCCCCGGCGGTGGCCGCGCAGGTCTTCGTCGCCCGCGCCCCGCTCACCACGCCGACCGGCCGGTACCTGGGCATGGTGCACTTCCAGCGGCTGCTCCGCGAACCGCCGGCCGACCTGCTCGGCGGGGTCGTGGTCAACGACATCGACCCGCTCCGGCCGACCACCCCGCTGCCCGAGATCACCCGCCGGATGGCCACCTACGACCTGGTGGCCATGCCAGTGGTGGACCGGAACAACCGGCTGGTCGGCGCGGTGACCGTCGACGACGTGCTGGACCACTCGCTGCCGCGGGACTGGCGGGACCGGGACGCGGTGCCGACCACGGCCCCCGCCGGCACGGAGACCATGGACCGCGCCGATGGCTGACCAGCGACGACCCGAGCGGCTGGACCAGCCGCGGGCACCCCGGGGCCTGCGCCTCCCCCGGATCGACCAGGAAACCTTCGGCCGGGTGTCCGAGGGCATCGCCCGGAGCATGGGTACGGCGAACTTCCTCGTCTACATGACCCTGTTCCTCGCCGCCTGGTTCCTCTGGAACACCCTCGCCCCGGCGAACCTGCGGTTCGACCCGTACACCTTCACCTTCCTGACGCTGGTGCTCTCCCTCCAGGCGTCGTACGCGGCCCCGCTGATCCTGCTCGCGCAGAACCGGCAGGCCGACCGGGACCGGGTGGCGCTGGAGGAGGACCGACGGCGGGCCACGATGCAGAAGGCCGACACGGAGTACCTGGCGCGGGAGATCGCCGCGCTGCGCATCGCGATGGGTGAGGTGGCCACCCGGGACTTCCTCCGCTCGGAGCTGGCCCGGCTGGCCGAGGAGCTGGACGAGGCGGCGGAGCGCCGGCGGAAGCTGGAGCGGAAGCAGCAGGATCTCGAGGCCCGGCGGCAGGCCGGCGGCGAGCCGCTCGACGAGCCCCGCGACGACCTGGACGGCGACTACGCCCACGACGGGCGGTTCGAGAGCTGAACCCGGACGGAAACTATTGAACGCCGCGCGCCTCAAGGGGCCAGGCGAGCGGCGTTCGCCTCGAATCGTCCCACTTCGCGGCACGAGCCGTCCAGCCCTCGGCTGGTGCCATCGATTCGCTCACACCACCCCCGGCCAGCGGCGGCCACCGATGACCACCGACGTAGCATTGCGGGCATGTCAGCACCCGTCAGCACCGTCTCCGACGCGATCCAGGCCGCGCTGGCCACCGTCAACGACCCGGAGATCCGCCGGCCGATCACCGAGCTCGGCATGGTCCGTTCCGCCGAGGTCGGCGACGACGGCGTCGTCCGCGTCGAGCTGCTGCTCACCGTGGCCGGCTGCCCGCTGAAGGACAAGCTGCGAACCGACATCACCGCCGCCGTGGGCGCGGTGCCCGGGGTGGCCGGCGTCGAGATCGAGTTCGGCGTGATGAGCCCGGAACAGCGCCAGGAGCTGCAGGCGAAGCTGCGCGGCGGCGGGGCCAACGCCGAGCCGGTGATCCCGTTCGCCCAGCCCGGCTCCCGCACCCGGGTGTACGCGGTCGCCAGCGGCAAGGGCGGCGTGGGCAAGTCCAGCGTCACGGTCAACCTGGCCGCCGCGCTGGCCGCCCGCGGCCTCTCGGTCGGCGTGGTCGACGCGGACATCTACGGCCACTCGGTGCCCCGGATGCTCGGCGCGGAGGGTGCCCCGACCCGGGTCGAGGACATGATCATGCCGCCGCAGTCGCACGGCGTGAAGGTCATCTCGATCGGCATGTTCACCCCGGGCAACGCGGCCGTCGTCTGGCGCGGCCCGATGCTGCACCGGGCGCTGCAGCAGTTCCTCGCCGACGTCTACTGGGGCGACCTGGACGTACTCCTGCTGGACCTGCCCCCGGGCACCGGCGACATCGCGATCTCGGTGGCCCAGCTGCTGCCGAACGCGGAGATCCTGGTCGTCACCACCCCGCAGGCGGCTGCCGCCGAGGTGGCCGAGCGGGCCGGCGCGATCGCCCTGCAGACCCACCAGCGGGTGGTCGGCGTCATCGAGAACATGTCCTGGCTGGAGCTGCCGGACGGTTCCCGGATGGAGGTCTTCGGCGCGGGCGGTGGGGAGGCCGTCGCCGAGTCGCTGACCCGGACCATCGGCGCGCAGGTGCCGGTGCTGGGACAGGTTCCGCTGGACACCCGGGTCCGTGAGGGCGGCGACGCCGGCGCCCCGATCGTGCTGGCCCAGCCGGACGCTCCGGCCGCCAAGGCGCTGATCCAGGTCGCCGACCGTCTGGCGGTGCGCCGCGAGTCCCTCCTCGGCAAGCCCCTGGGTCTCAAGCCCTCCGGCCGCTGACCCCGGGGCACGTCCCCAAGATCCACCCTGATTCACCGAATGAGTGGCCATTCCAGGTGGAATGGCCACTCATTCTCCGTTCTGGTGACTTCCAGGGCGGAGGAGGCGGCGGGTCAGGTGGCGTCGTCGTAGCTGGGGCGGGGGGCCGGTGCGGGGGCCGCGGTGCCGCCGGTGGCGGTGGCCGGGCGGTTGCCGTTGGTTCGCACGTCGGCCGCCTTGGCGACGCCCTTCAGGTTCTCGTGCACGCCGGAGATGTCCTGGCGCAGGTTGTCGTACATGCCCTGCAACGGCTTCCGGATTGCCTGCTCGTCCTCCTCGCTGAGCAGGTGCTTCCGGATGAAGGCCTTCGGGTGCAGATCCTCCAGCTGGATGTCGGTGCCCAGTTCCCGGCTCAGGTCACCGGTGGCGTTGCGGGCCATGGCGCGCAGGTTGCGGACCATCCGCAGGCCGTCGTTGATGACGGCGGGCAACCGGTCACCGAAGATCAACAGAGCCAGAAGCAGCAGCGCGCCGATCTCCCACCAGTTCAGGTTGTCGAGCACTCCGGCCTCCTCGTGCGTGTCACGCCCAGACTACGCACGTCACAGCGCGATGCGGGAGGGGGTGACCGCCGCTCACTTCGCGTCTGCGGCGAGGGTCACGGACGCGCTCTGCCGGGCCGACCCCCGCCGGTACTCGACCGTCACCACCGAGCCGGGTGCGTACTTGCGGACCAGGGCGACCAGGTCGGTCGGCTCGGTCATCGGATGACCGTTCAGCCGCAGCACCACGTCACCGGCCTTGAGCCCGGCCGCCGCCGCCGGACCGGCGGGCTCCACCGAGTTGAGGCGTACGCCGGTGCCGCTGGCCGCGCCGGTGCCGCCGACCTGGGCGCCGATCACGGTACGCCGGGCCCGGCCGGTGCCGATGATGTCCTGGGTGACGCGTTTGGCCTGGTTGATGGGGATGGCGAAGGCGAGCCCGATGTTGCCGGCGTCCTGCCCGTCGGCGACCAGCGACTTGATCGTCGAGTTCACCCCGATCACCCGGCCGGCGCCGTCGACCAGCGGGCCGCCGGAGTTGCCGTGGTTGACCGCCGCGTCGGTCTGGATCGCCGCGTAGTAGCGCGTCGGGCCGCCCGGCTCCCCGGCCTGCATGGTCCGGTCCAGGGCGCTGACGATGCCGGCGGTGACCGTGTTGGCCAGGGAGAGCGGCGAACCGATGGCGAGCACCGGGTCGCCGACCGCGAGCGCGTCCGAGTCACCGAACTCCACCGGCTTCAGCCCGGTACGCGCCACCTTGATCACCGCGATGTCCGACTCCGGGTCCTGCCCCACCACCGTGCCGGGTGCCGTGATGCCGTCGCTGAAGATCACCGTGGCCTTGCCGGGCCCCCCGGAAACCACGTGGTCGTTGGTGACGATGTGCCCGTCGGCGCTGACCACGAAGCCCGAGCCCTCGCTGGTGCCACCGATGCTGTAGACCCGGACGGTCACCACGCTGGGCAGCACCTTCTCGGCGACGCCGGCCAGTGACTCGGGCTTGCGCTGGGCGAGCGCCGGGGCCTGCGCCGACTGCGCGCCGAGGGTGGGGACGTCGCTCCCGCCGCGCAGGAAGGCGTACGTCAGGGCGCTGCCGAGCGAGCCGGCCAGCAACGCGGTGATCAGGGAGATCAGCACCACCTGCCGGACTCCCGACCGGCCCGGGGCGTCCGGGTCGGCGACCGGCTCGGGCTCGCCGCCGCCGGCCGGCGCCGCCGGCACCACCACCGCGGCGGGCGCGTACGGATCCCGCCAGGGGTCGGCCAGCGCGTCGGACCACCAGGGTGAGCTGCCGCCGCCGGCGCCCTGCGGCGGGTCGCCGGGCGCCGGCCGTCCCGCCGGTGCCGGCCCCCCGCCGGGCTGGCGCCAGTCCCAGCCGTCGGTCACGTCGGTGCCTCCCACTCCGTCCCGCGTGTCCCGTGCCGGGCACCGGCGGAGCCGGCCGACCGTGACACACGGGGCACGTCCAGGATTGCACGGATGCCACGGGTGGAGTCAGGGGTTGCCCGCCGTGATCGTTCCGGAGCCGACTCGCGGCTGCGCGCAGCCCGGGCCGCCTCTAGGCTCATACCGCCAACCGACCCCTCGCACCACTCCCGCCGCCCGGAGGTGTCCCATCGCCACGGTCGCCAGTTCCGGCAACTCGACGGCCCAGGCGCTCCAGTTCGCCGAGTCGTACGTCACCGAGGACCTCGTGCTGCGGACCGCCCGCAGCCTGGCCCGCGAGGTCGGCGTGGACGCCGTCACCCCGGGGGCCGGGGCCGCGCTGCGGCTGCTCGCCGCCGCCGGCAACGCCCGGGCGGTGGTGGAGATCGGCACCGGCACCGGGGTCAGCGGCGTGTGGCTGCTGCGCGGTATGCGCCCGGACGGCGTGCTCACCACCATCGACGTGGAGGTGGAGCACCAGCGGATCGCCCGGCGGCTCTTCCTGGAGGCGGGCTTCCCGTCGGGGCGTACCCGGATCATCACCGGCCGGGCCCTCGACGTGCTGCCGCGCCTCGCGGACGGCGCCTACGACCTGGTTTTCGTCGACGCCGAGGCGACCACCTTCACCGCCTGCGTGGACGCCGCGCTGCGGCTGCTGCGCCCGGGCGGGGTGCTCGCGCTCAACGGCGCCCTCGCGGGCGGCCGGATCGGCGACCCGGCCGCCCGCGACGTGGCGACGGTCACCGTCCGGGAAACCATCAAGGCGGTGCGGGAGTCGGAGCACTGGATCCCGGCGCTGCTGCCGGTCGGGCACGGCCTGCTGGCCGCCGTGAAGGGCTGACCCGGCGCCGGCCCCGCCGGGCGACGGCTCCAGGCTGCGGCGCGGCGGGGCGCCGCGCCGCAGCCGTCGCCCTGACAGTCAGCCCAGCGTCGCCAGCCAGCGCAGCAGCCCGCGTACGCCCCAGCCGGTGGCGCCCTTGGTCAGCTCCGCGTGCGTGTCCTCCGACCAGGAGGGGGCGGACATGTCCACGTGCACCCAGCGGTCCCGCAGCTCGCCGGTGAACTCGCGGAGGAACAGCGCCGCCACCACCGAGCCGGCACCCCGGGCCGGGGAGCTGTGCAGGTCGGCGATGTCGCTACCGAGGTACTCGACGTAGTCGGCGGCCAACGGCATCCGCCAGGCCCGTTCGCCGGCCGCCTCGATCGCCGTGAGCAGGTCGGCGGCGAGCTGGTCGTTCTCGCTGTAGAGGGCGCCGTGCCGCTTGCCCAGCGCCACCGCGTTCGCGCCGGTCAGCGTGGCCAGGTCGACCAGCAGGTCGGGCTTGATTTCCCGCACCGCGTACGCCATGGCGTCGGCGAGCACCAGCCGGCCCTCGGCGTCGGAGTTGGTGGTCTCGCTGGTCAGGCCGCCGTAGTGGCGGACGATGTCACCCGGGCGGAACGCCGAGCCGCTGACCATGTTCTCGGCGAGCGGCGCGAGCGTGGTGACCCGGACCGGCAGCCGGAGCGCGGCGGCGCCCAGGGTCGCGGCGACCACCGCGGCCGCGCCGGCCATGTCCTTGCGCATCAGCTTCATCGCCGGCACCGGCTTGATCGAGATGCCGCCGGTGTCGAAGGTGATGCCCTTGCCGACCAGCACAACGTGGGTACGCGCGTCCGCCGGCCGCCAGTCCAGCTCGACCAGGCGGGGTCCGCTGGCCGAACCGCCGCCGACGGCGAGGATCCCGCCGAAGCCCTCGGCCGCCAGCTCCTCGGGCTCGCGTACCCGCAGGTGCAGGTCGGGGTGCTCGGCGGCGGCGGCCTCGATCCGCGCGGCGAACCAGGCCGGGTTCTTGACCGAGGAGGGGGTGTTGGTCAGGTCGCGGGCCAGCCGGGTCATCTCCGCGGTGGTCCGCGCCGCGTCGAGCGTGGGGGCGAGGCCCTCCGGGTCGCCAACCACGAGATCCACCTCGGCCAGCGCGGGCGCGCCGCCGGTCTCGGTCAGCCGGTACCGGTAGGACCCGAGCAGCAGCCCTTCGGTCAGGCCGCGCAGCGCCGCCTGGTCGCCGGCCGGCAGCACGACTGTGACCTGCGCCTCATCCTGGGCGGCTCGGGCCAGCGCCGCTCCCGCCGTCCGCCAGCTCTGCTCGTCGCCCGCGCCGACGCCGAGGAGCACCAGCCGTCCCGGGGTGCCGCCGGGACGCAGGTGCTCCCGGACCTCGCCTGCGGCCCCGCTGAGCCGGGCGGCGGGGATCAGCGCGGTCGCCTCCGCCTGGAGGTCGTCGGCGGGCGGCGAGGCGGTCGGGACCAGCGTGGCCGGGGCATCCGACCCTTCGTTACGGACGGGCAGGACGAGGGTGTCGAGCCGCTCGGGCTCGCTCACCAGACGGATGGCCAGCACGCTGGACCGCACCTCCGAAAAGTACTCAAAACAGGGCAATTCGCCACAACCAGGGCCGATGAAGACCCTGAGCCACCGACAGAGCCGGTGGCTCAGGGACGTACGAGCGGTCCGCACGGCACGTTCGCGCGGACCGCTCGTCGATCAGCCGACGGCCGCCTTCAGCGCGTCACCCAGCGCGGTGGCCTCGTCGGGAGTCATCTCGACGACGAGCCGGCCACCACCCTCCAGCGGGACCCGCATGACGATGCCCCGGCCCTCCTTGGTGACTTCCAGCGGACCGTCGCCCGTCCGCGGCTTCATCGCCGCCATGTTGTCTCCCCTCAGACCTACACCAGGGTTGGTGGGTTGCCCCACAGCCACTCCGCCATGACCACCCGCAACCACCACGGGGGCCTCGACCCATGATTTTCCCTGATGAACACCGCCGGACCCAAACCGAAGCAGCATTGATGTAACAGCATCTAGCTTATCTTGGATAGGCCTGTCACAATGTGCGGTCATGCAGGCACGGTCGGCACTCTTCGACCTGTACGGCGACCATCTCCGGGCGAGGGGTGGACGCGCACCGGTCGCCGCCCTGGTCAAGCTGTTGGCGCCGCTCGGGATCGCACCTCCGGCAGTACGCACGGCGGTGTCCCGGATGGTCCGCCAGGGCTGGCTCGAACCCCTCCGGCTCGTCTCCGGCCCCGGCTATTCGATCACACCCAAAGCAGCCCGCCGACTCGATGAGGCGGCCGTCCGGATCTACCGGACCGGCCGGCACAGTTGGGACGGCCGGTTCGATCTGCTGGTGCTGGACGCCCCGGCCGCTCGCCGCGACCGGCAGCGGCTCGCCGCCAACCTGACCTTCCTCGGCTACGGCACGCTCGACGACTGCACCTGGGTGGCGACCCGGCCGGGTGAGGACGTGGACGTGCTGCTCGCCGAGGCGGGCGTGCGCTACGAGCGGTTCACCGCCGCGCACGCCGCCGGGACACCCGGCGCGATGGGCGTGGTCCGCCGCGCCTGGGACCTGGCCGAGATCGGCCGCGCGTACGAACGGTTCGTCGCCGAGCAGAAGCCGCTGCTGTCCGGCGTCACCGTCCGCAGCAGCGACGAAGAGGCGTACGCGGCCCGGTTCCGGCTGGTGCACGCGTGGCGTACCTTCCTCTTCCGGGACCCGCAGCTGCCCCCGGCGCTGCTTCCCGAGCGCTGGCCGGGCACCAGCGCCGCCAGTTTCTTCGACCGGCACGCGGCCCGGCTCCGGCCGGCCGCCGACCGGTACGTCGAGCTGTGTCTCGACGCCAGCCACCGCCTCGCCCGACAGAAGGGTCGTTAGAAACGTGACCGAGCCGCTGCTCGTCGACCGCACCGACGCCGTCGTCACCCTCACGCTGAACCGCCCGACGGCGATGAACTCGCTCGACGTGGCGCTCAAGGAGGCGCTCCGGGACACCCTGGCCGAGCTGGAGGCCGATCGGTCCTGCCGGGCGGTGGTGCTGGCCGGCGCGGGTGGCTCGTTCAGCGCCGGGCAGGACCTGCGGGAGCACGTGCAGACCCTCGAGTCCGCCGACGCCGACCCCCTCGCCACCGTGCGGGCCCACTACAACCCGATCGCCGCCCGGCTGGCCGACCTGCCCAAGCCGGTGATCGCCGCGGTCCGGGGCATGGCCGCCGGGGCGGGCGCCTCGCTGGCGTTCCTGGCCGACTTCCGGATCGGCGGGCCGAAGACCCGCTTCCTGATGGCCTTCGCCGGGGTCGGGCTCGCCGCCGACACCGGCGCGTCCTGGACGCTGCCCCGGCTGGTCGGCCACGCCAAGGCCGTCGAGCTGCTGATGCTCGCCGAACCGGTGGGCGCCGAGGAGGCACGCCGGCTGGGCCTGCTCACCCGGCTGGTCGACGACGACGAGCAGGTGCTGCCCGCCGCGCAGGAGCTGGCCGCCCGGCTCGCCGCCGGCCCCACCGTCGCGTACGGGGCGATCAAGCGGCAGCTCTCCATCGCCGACGCCGGCACCCTCGCCGACGCCCTGGCCGCCGAGGCCCAGGCCCAGTCGATCTGCGGTGCCACCGCGGACCACAGATCCGCCACGATGGCCTTCGTCAACAAGCAGAAGCCGGTCTTCGAGGGCCGCTGACCCCTCACGCGCTCCCCTGGCCCCCGCTGATTCACGGAAAGAGTGGCCATCCGGTGCCGGATGGCCACTCTTTCCGTGAACGAGGGCGCACGGCCGGGGCGGCGTGGGCGCGAACGATGAGGGCGGGGTCAGCGGGCTACGTAGCCGCCGTCGACGGGCAGGGTGTGCCCGGTGATCCAGGCGGCGTCGTCGGAGGCGAGGAAGGCCACCACGCCTGCGATGTCCTCCGGGGTGGGGATGCCGGGCATCGGGTTGAACGACTCCATCTGCCGGCGCATCTGCGCCGGGTCCGGCGCGCTGTCGATGAAGTGCTCCACCAGCGGGGTCATCACCACCGTCGGGGCCACCGCGTTGACCCGGACCCCGCGCGCCGCGTACTCGATCGCCGCCGACCGGGTCAGGCCGACGATCCCGGCCTTGGTGAAGGTGTACGGAGAGATGTTCTCCTGGGCGGCCAACGCGGTCGTCGACGAGGTGTTGACGACCACGCCCCCGCCGCCGCGCAGCAACGCCTGGATGCCGAACCGGAGGACGAAGAAGGCCCCGTCCCCGTTGACCCGGCGGACCTTCTCCCAGTTCTCCACGTCCATCTCGTGCAGCGACTGCTGCCTGCCGTCGATACCGGCGTTGTTGAAGATGACGTCGATCCGGCCGTAGCGCCGCACGGCGTCGGCGAAGGCCCGCTCCACGGCGGCCGCCTCACCGGTGTCCACGGTCACCGCGTAC
This sequence comes from Micromonospora mangrovicola, assembly GCF_047200535.1. Classification (NCBI taxonomy): domain Bacteria; kingdom Bacillati; phylum Actinomycetota; class Actinomycetes; order Micromonosporales; family Micromonosporaceae; genus Micromonospora; species Micromonospora mangrovicola. Next base: position 66,166 of record NZ_JBJZOG010000027.1, read on the forward strand.
CCGTCGGGCAGGCCGCCGGCCACCCGCGCGGCGCCCTCGGCGTCGATGTCGGCGACCACCACCCTGGCGCCCTCGGCCGCGAACCGCCGGGCCGCCGCCGCACCGAGCCCGGACGCGCCGCCGGTGATGAACACGACCTTGTCCTGGAAGCGCATCCGACCCCCTCGCGCGGCCGGCCGGCACCGGCCCCTCCCGCACGTTAACCGGGCCGGGACGGGTCAGTCGTCCTCTTCCGGATCCTGGTTGGCCTCCACGCCGAGCACGAACGCCTGCATGGCCAGCTCGTCGCCGGACGGCGAGACGAAGGCCGGCAGCTCCCGCGGGCCCAGCTCCTGCACGTACGACCAGAAGAGCCGGACCGCCTCGGCCGGCGAGGCCGCCTCGATCGGCAGGTCGAGGCTGACCAGCCAGGACCGGCGGGCCGGCGGCGGGCCGAGCCGGGCGGCCAGCGCCCGCCAGACGGCCGGGTCGAGCCCGGTGAGCAGCCCGTCGAGGGCCAGCCCGCCGACCGCCACCGGCTCGTCGAGCACCCGCCGGGTGTACGTCACCACGAGCGCCCCCGGGCCCGCCTCGGACTGCGGGTCGTCCGGGTCCTCCCGGCTCTCGGCGGTGGTCAGGGCCACCCGGCCGAGGGCCACCAGCCGGAGCGGCTCCTCGACCAGCACCGCGACCGGATCACCGGGCCGGGGCCGGGCGACGCCGTCCAGCCCGGTCAGCTCCAGCGTGTCGTGATGGACCAGCCGCTCGGCCTCGTACCGCTCGGCCGGCAGCAGCACCGCCCAGGCGGCGGAGTCGTCCGACGACTCCAACTCGGCGCGTCTTCCGCCACGCCACGACCTGGAGCCGTCGGTGCCGCCGTCGATGGTTCCGCTCGAACGCAGCTCGGTGTCGGTCATGGTGCAATCCCATCACGCCGGGACGGCGTCGACGCCGTCGCGTCCGCCGCACGTCGCCCGGTTCACGCCCCGGACGGATTCCGGGCCACGTGGCAGCCGGCGAGGTGGTCGTCCACCATGCCGGTCGCCTGCATCAGCGCGTACGCGGTGGTCGGACCGACGAAACGGAAGCCCTGCTTCTTGAGGGCCTTGGCCATCGCGGTGGACTCGGCGGTGATCGCCGGCACCTCCCCGAACGAGCGCGGCCGGGCCGCCCGGGGTGACGGCGCGTACGACCAGAGCAGGGCGGAGAGGCCGGCGGGCAGTGCCAGGGCGGCCCGGGCGTTGGCGATGGCCGCCTCGACCTTGGCCCGGTTGCGCACGATGCCGGCATCGGCCAGCAGGCGGGCGACGTCGGCCTCGCCGTAGCCGGCGACCTTCTCGATCCGGAACTCGTCGAAGGCGAGCCGGAAGGCGGGTCGCTTGCGCAGAATGGTCAGCCAGGACAACCCGGACTGGAACGCCTCCAGGGTCAGCCGCTCGTAGAGCGCGTCGTCACCGCGCAGCGGCCGGCTCCACTCCTCGTCGTGGTAGACGGCGTAGTCCGGGGTGCTCGCCCCCCAGGCGCAGCGGGGCAGCCCGTCGGCGCCGGTCACCAGGTCAGTCACGGCGTACACGGTAGGCCAGCCCACCGACAACCGGCCACGACCGGGCTCAGGGCAGGCGGCCCTGCTCCACCAGCCGGGCGAACTTCTTCAGCGCCTGGGTCAGGCTGAACTTGGAGCCGGGCCAGAGCACCGGCCAGGCCACCCGGCCGGCAGCCCCGCCGGGCAGGTGGAACCACTCGTGCCAGACCACCTGGGTGCGGTCCCGCTCCATCGGGGTGCAGCGCAACACGCCCGGGCCGCGCAGCAGCTTGCCGCAGTGCACCACGCCGACCTCGTACGGGGCGTCCACCCGGACCACCCGCATCTCGTCCCGGAGGGCAGCCGGGCCGAGCGCGGTGACCGCCTCGACGAGGCTCCCCTCACCGCCGTCCCCCTCGACCACCCGGACGGTGGTGAGCGGGATCCAGTCGGACTGCCGCTCCCAGGCGGTCAGCGCCGCGAAGACCCGCTCGGCGGGGGCGTTGACCACCACCGTCGCGGTGACCTCGCCGGCACCGGGCTGGGCCGCCTCGGTGAAGTCGTCGACGCCCTCCGGCCCGGTCACGCCGACTCCGACCGGACCACCGCACCTCGCGTCCGGCCGCCGTCGCCCGGGTCGCGGTCGCCGCCGCCGGCGGTCCCGCCGGCCGGGCCGCCGGTCGGATCTTCACCGGCGTCGGTGGCGGGTCGGGCGTCAGGGTCGCCGGCAGCGGCGGTCCCGTCCGTCCCCGGTTGCCGGGCCAGCTCGGGCCCGGCCGTCGCGTCGACCGGGGTGGTCAGCGGGGCGACCGGAGCCTCCGGGCCGGCCGGCGCGGGCCGGTGGGCCAGGTCGGCGGGGAGGGACTTCTCGTCCTCGACGGCGGCGGCGGCGGGCGCCTCGGCCACGCCCGCCTCGGCGGTCAGCCCGTCGATCGCGGCGTCGGCCGTGGGGTCGTTGCCGGCCGGGGTACCGGCGGCCGGGCTCGCCCCGGCGGCCTCCTCCCGGGCCCGGCGCAGCGCGTCGGCCTCCTCGGCCCGGCCTTCGCGGAGCGCGGCGACCTCGGCCTCCAGCACGCCGATCAGCTCCGACTTGTAGCCGATGTCGTACGCGGCCCGGCGCATCGCCTGGTCGACCTGGGCCATCCGGTAGCCCCGCAGCGCGGTGTCGAAGCGCACCTCGGCGACGTCCGCCTCGTGCAGCGGCCGGCCACCCGGCAGGGGCACGGCCCGCCCGTCCGGCTCGGCCGGCACCAGGCCCGGATCGCGTCCGGAGACCAGCACCGTCACCCCGAACACCACCGCCGCGACGGTGAGCGCCACGACCAAGAGGAGCAGAACCTCACCCATGGGGAGATCGTGGCATGCGGGACGGCGCGGGGCGAGCCCTCCACCCGCTCCGATCATGATTCGAAACCGGGCGTACCGCCCGGGCCGGTCCGGGTGGGACCGGATAGCGTCGGGGAAGGCCGGCACCAGACCGGAGATCAGGAGGGCGGGCATGGCGGCGGAGCTGCGGCTCGGTGGACGGACCTTCTCCCCCGGCGAGCCGGTGGTGATGGCGATCGTCAACCGCACGCCGGACTCGTTCTTCGACCGGGGTGCCACCTTCGCCCAGGACACCGCTCTGCGCGCGGTGGAGCGTGCGGTCACCGAGGGCGCGGAGATCATCGACATCGGTGGGGTGAAGGCCGGGCCGGGCGACGAGGTCGACGTGGCCGAGGAGATCCGCCGGACGGTGGACACCATCGCCGCGGTCCGGGCCGCCTTCCCCGACGTGGTCATCTCGATCGACACCTGGCGGGCCGAGGTGGCGGTGGAGGCCGTGGCGGCCGGCGCCGACCTGCTCAACGACACCTGGTCGGGGGCGGATCCGGCGCTGGCCCGGGTCGCCGCCGAGACCGGCGCCGGGCTGGTCTGCTCGCACGCCGGCGGGCTGACCCCGCGGACCCGGCCGCACCGGGCCGCCTTCGACGACGTGGTGGCCGACGTGATCGCGACGGTGACCGGGCTCGCCGACCGCGCGGTCGCCCTCGGGGTACGCCCGGACGGGATCCTGATCGACCCGGCGCACGACTTCGGCAAGAACACCCGCCACTCGCTGGAGATCACCCGGCGGCTGGCGGAGCTCACCGGTACCGGCTGGCCGCTGCTGGTGGCCCTGTCGAACAAGGACTTCATCGGCGAGACGCTGGACCTGCCGGTGCCGGACCGGCTGGAGGGCACCCTCGCGGCCACCGCCGTGTCGGCCTGGCTCGGAGCCCGGGTGTTCCGCGCCCATCAGGTACGCGAAACCCGCCGGGTGCTCGACATGGTGGCCTCGATCAAGGGTGACCGGCCGCCGAGGTCGACCCGCCGCGGCCTGGCCTGATCGCGACAACGCCGGCGCGGCCGGCGGCCATGATTCGCCCTCCGCGCCGCCCGGCGGCGCTCCGGACCGAATGAGGGCCGGTCCGACGCCGCGCAGCGTCCTGGAGCCGTCGTCAGGTCCAGCGGAGGATGTTCTTGCGCCAGGCGTAGAGGATGCCGAGCGCCACCACGGCGACGAAGACCGCCATCTCGACGACGGTGGTCGCGCCGAACCCGGGCCGGTCGAAGACCAGCGCCCAGGGGAAGAGGAAGACCGCCTCGACCGCGAAGAGCACGTACAGGTACGCGTAGACGTAGTAGCGGATCTGCATCTGCGCCCAGTCGCCGCCGACCGGGTCGAGGCCGCACTCGTACGTGGACCGCTTGCCCCAGGGCTCAGCCGGACGGCCAGGACGTAACACCCGATTGGCCGAGAACGCAGTAACGAAAAAGAGGACGGCGGCGAGCAACAGGAGACCGAGCGTGGCGTACGAGCCGAGGTAACCGGTCACGGTCGGCAGCCTACCTTCCGACCGTGGAAGCGTCCCGGGCACGTTACGGATTTGTTTCCGGACGGGACTAGTGTCCCATGGCAACCGTTGCCAGATAATGAAACGTCGCTGAGCGTCACGGAGGACAGATGGCCCGCCCCCGCGTACGCCCCGCCCGGCGGGGCGTGCATCGACGTACCGCCGTGCTGTTCGCCCCCGCGCTGGCCGCCGGCCTCGTGGCGGCGGTCGCGGTCGCGCCCGGGTGGGCGACGGCCTCGACGGCGGTGACCGGGGTGGTCCGGGCGGCCACCGAGCCCGGCACCGAGCCGATCGACGCCACGCCGACGGTGTATCCGACCGCGACGGAGCCGACCACCGCGCCACCGACGGAGAGCGCACCCCCGGAGACCACGCCGCCGGCCCCGCCGACCACCGCCCCGGCGCCGACGACCACCGCCCCGGGAAACCCGGTGCCCACCACCACCGCGCCGACCACCACCGCGCCTCCGCCCCCCGCAGTCCCGCCCGCCCGGCCGGGCCCGGCCGGCGGGCGGCTCGGGGTACGGGTCACCACCGAGGACCTCTCGCTCCCGTCCGGCTACTGGAACGCCGACAGCACCGTGGCCACGCTGAGAGTGACCGTGACGAACACCGGCAGCGCCACCGAGGAGATCCGCCTCGGCTACACGTTGCCGGCCGGCCTGACCGACGCCGGCACCCCGGGCTGCGCCCCCGCGGGTGGCCGCAGCTACCGCTGCGGTGAGTGGGACGCGCCGCCGGGCAGCCGGTTCAGCAGCGCGATCCGGGTCCGCGTGGCCGGCAACGCCTGGAAGTCCATGCCGCTGAGCGGATCGGTCCAGGTGACCGGCCGCGCGCCGGGCGTCGCCGGCACGGCCATGGACGGCGAGGGCTTCGCGGTCCTCTTTCCGCCCGGCCCGCCGGCGCCCGGCATCTCGCTCCGTGCCGATGAGGTGGTCTTCGACATCAGCGGCGCCCCGACCGCCCTGACCGTACGCCTCGGCAACACCGGCAAGGTCGACGCCGCCGGGCGGGTCGACGTGGTCCTTCCCGAGGGGGTGGCCGCGACCGAGTTGCCGGACGGCTGCACCGTCATGGATCCGGAGCGCACCCGCTGCGACGTCGGCACCCTGGCGGCGGGGCGCACCACCGTGCTGCGACTTCCGGTGGCCGCCACACCGGAAGCCCAGCGCCGGGCCCCGTTGGCGGGCGCGGTCCTCGGTCGACTGGACCCGCGCAGCGGCCGGGACCAGCAGGTACAGCTGACCTTCCGGATCACCGCCGCCGCGGCGCTGGCCACGTCGCCCGCCGGCACACCCGTCCCGACCGGCTCCCAGGGCGTTCTCGCCGCCAGCGAGCAGCGGACCGGCGGGGACGGCGGGCTCGGCTCACCGCAGCGGATGGCGACCCTGCTGGTCATGACCTCCGGCCTGCTGGTGGTGCTCGCGCTGGCCCTGGCGACCAGCTCGCTGCGCCGCCGGATGAACGAGCCGACCGGCGGCGAGTGACCCGCCGGGACCGGCTCCGGCAGGGCCGTGATCTGGATTACGGGTCGCGGTACTAAACACCGCAAAGACGGGCATACAGCGGGCCGATCAGGTCCCATACGTCGGACCTCCACCAAGATGGCGCTAACGGCCCGACGTAGGCTCTGACGTGAGAAATGGAGCGGGCCGGGCCCAGGTAGACGGACGGCCGGCGGCAGCAGCACGTCAAGGAGGGCATGTGGCCGGGCAAGGCGGGGTCACCACACTGTTCAGCCGCCCCTGCGACGGCGCTGAGCGAAGCGAGGTGCGGGCGTGACCAAGCAGATCCGTCAACTC
>NZ_JBJZOG010000028.1:0-70823 GCF_047200535.1 Micromonospora mangrovicola
CCCCCCCCCCCCCCCCCCCCCCGGGCCCGTTCGGGTTCATGGCGGGCCGATTCCCGGGCAGTCGCCCGGCGGGCGAAGGGCCCGAGCTGGGTACGTCGGGGGACGCGGTCGTCCCGTCGACGACCGTGGTCGCATCGGGTCGGTCAGCCAGCCGTGCCGGGGCAGGCGGCGGGGCTCACGGCACGAGTACCAGGCGGCCCCGCGTACCTCCGGCGACCAGCCGGCGGTGGGCCTGCGCCACCTCGGCGAGCGGCAGGCTGTCCGCCACCCGCGGGCTGATCCGACCGGCGTCGACGAGCGCGGACAGTTCGGCGAGTCGGGCCCCGTCGGCGAACACCTCCGACACGATCACCCGGGTGGCCCGCAGGGGCGGCGGCGCGAACGGGGCGACCAGGGCGACGAAGGTGCCGCCACCGCGCACCGCCTCGTGGGCGGCGACCCCGGCGCCGGCGGCGCCGACCACGTCGACCTCGCCAGCGACGTCCCAGCCGAGCCACACCACGGCCGCCGGGGCGAGGAGCCCCGCCTGGGTCAACGCGCCGTTGCGGGTCGAGACATCGATGCGGTTGACGGACGCGGCGGCCACGCGGACGCGTACCTGGCCCGGCCCGGGATCGGGAACGGGTACCTCGGCGACTTCCAGGACTTCCGGGCCGCCGAACTGACGGACGATCACAGCTCGCATGCCACGAACGGTAGGAGCGCTACTCTCCGCAGGAAAGAAGGCACCTGCGAGTACGTAGCGAACCCGGGAGGCACCCGATGCCGGCGATGGCCGCCGCGCAGCGCCGCGAGATGCGGCGCCGCGAGTACGACGCCAACCTCGCCGAATGCCCGGGACATGAACTCCTCGCCACCCTCAGCGACAAGTGGGTGACGCTGCTGATCAGCGCGCTCGCCGACGGGCCCCGGCGCTACAGCGAACTGTCCCGCACGATCGCCGGCGCGAGCCAGAAGATGCTCACCCAGACGCTGCGGAAACTCGAACGCGACGGGCTGGTGACGCGTTCGGTCACCGCGTCCGTCCCGGTGCGCGTGGACTACCAGCTCACCGTGCTGGGCATCAGCCTCCTGCCCGTCCAGCGGGCCATCAAGGACTGGGCCGAGACGCACATCGAGGAGGTCCACCGTGCCCGCGCCCGGCACGACGCCGACCAGCGTTAGGGCCGGCCGCCGCGGGCCGCGACCTCGACCGTCCTCGCCAGCCGGGCCCGCAGCGACCGGCGAAGGGCCGCCGGGGTGACCTGCGCCGGCGTGCGTGCCACCGCGTGCCCCGCCGGCGACACCACGGCACGCTGGGCCGGCGTGCCCCCTTCCCCGGTAACGACGACTACGCTCGACGTGACGGGGGACCGGGACGGGCGAGCGGAGCGGGCAGGTCGATGAGCGTAAGACGGATCATGGGCACCGAGGTCGAGTACGGCATCTCCGTGCCCGGCCAGGCCGGGGCCAACCCGATGGTCACCTCCTCGCAGGTGGTCAACGCCTACGGAGCGCGGCCCGAACTGAACCGGGGTGGCCGGGCGCGCTGGGACTACGAGGAGGAGTCGCCGCTGCGCGACGCCCGCGGCTTCACCTACTCCGGGGCCGCGTACGACCCGGCCGAGGCGCTCGCCGACGAGGATCTCGGGCTGGCCAACGTCATACTCACCAACGGCGCCCGGCTCTACGTCGACCACGCCCACCCGGAGTACTCCACACCCGAGGTGACCAACCCGCTCGACGTGGTGCGCTGGGACAAGGCCGGCGAGCGGGTGATGGCCGAGGCGTCCCGCCGGGCCGCCACCATCCCGGGGACGCACCCGATCCACCTCTACAAGAACAACACCGACAACAAGGGCGCCAGCTACGGCGCCCACGAGAACTACCTGATGCGGCGACAGACTCCGTTCGCCGACATCGTCGCGTACCTGACGCCGTTCTTCGTCACCCGGCAGGTGGTCTGCGGCGCCGGCCGGGTCGGGATCGGCCAGGACGGCGGCCAGACCGGCTTCCAGATCTCCCAGCGGGCCGACTTCTTCGAGGTCGAGGTGGGCCTGGAGACGACCCTCAAGCGGCCGATCATCAATACTCGCGACGAGCCGCACGCGGATGCCGACAAATACCGCCGGCTGCACGTCATCATCGGTGACGCCAACCTCTCGGAGGTCTCCACCTACCTCAAGGTGGGCACCACCGCGCTGATCCTCACCATGATCGAGGAGAAGGCGCTCGGCCCCGACCTCGGCATCGCCGACCCGGTCAGCGAGTTGCGCGCGGTCAGCCACGACCCGGGGCTCAAGCACCTGATGCGGCTGCGCGACGGCCGTAAGCTCACCGCCCTGGACGTGCAGTGGGCCTACCTGGAACGGGTCCGGTCCTTCGTGGACGACCGGTACGGCGACGACGTGGACGCGCAGACCGCGGACGTGCTCGACCGTTGGGAGAGCGTGCTCGACCGGCTCGGCCGGGACGCCTTTCTCTGCGCTGACGAGCTGGACTGGGTGGCCAAGCTGCGGCTGCTGGAGGGCTACCGGGAGCGGGAGAAGCTGGGCTGGGGCGCGCACAAGCTCCAGCTGGTCGACCTGCAGTACTCCGACGTGCGGCCGGAGAAGGGGCTCTACCACCGGCTGGTCCAGCGCGGCTCGATGAAGACCCTGCTCACCGACGAGCAGACCCGCACCGCGATGACCGAGCCGCCGGAGGACACCCGGGCCTACTTCCGCGGCCGCTGCCTGGCCCAGTACGCCTCTGAGGTGGTCGCCGCGAGCTGGGACTCGGTCATCTTCGACGTGGGCCGGGAGTCGCTGGTCCGGGTGCCGATGATGGAACCCGAGCGGGGGACCCGCAAGCACGTCGGCGAGCTCTTCGACCGCTGTGAGAGCGCGAAGGACCTGCTGGAGATGCTGACCGGCGGCTGATCGGGTCGCCGCGTACCGCCATGCCCGTCGCGCGCCGAGGAACCCGGCGCGCGACGGGCATTTCGTCGCCGGAGCGAGGTAAGTTGATCGCAGGCGATCGTGGAGGAGGCACCACCATGGCGACGCAAGAAGGCGGGCAGACCCAGTCCGGCAAGTCGCACGAGGAGGTCGAGGAGGTCACCGCGCAGGCCAACCCGGAGGTTGCGGAGCGGCACGCCGAGATCACCGAGGACGTCGACGACCTGCTCGACGAGATCGACTCCGTCCTGGAGGAGAACGCGGAGGAGTTCGTGCGCGGTTACGTACAAAAGGGCGGTCAGTAGACATACCGGCGCGGAACGGGCATGCGGCTTCCCTTGACTGACCAGGACGGCCGACGTCGTTGCCGCGACTGCGGGGAATGGAAGCCGCTCGAAGAATTCATGGCGAGCAGCAAACGTCCCAGCGGTCGCGGCGGCTACTGCAGGCCGAGCCTCAACGCGCCCTCCAGGACCGGCCACGTCAAGCGGACCAAGAAGCGGTACGACCGTGATGTGGAGCCGGCCCGGGAAGTCCCGGAAGGGCATCGCTTCTGCGCCGACTGTGGAACTGTCGAGCCCGTGGCCGACTTCCCGCGCAACCGCTCCGACAGCTCGGGCTGTGCCACGTACGGCACGCCCTGTCATGACCAGCGACCGGAGCGACCAAGCAGCGCGCTCTGCGGTGATCCCGATCCGGAACATGTGGACCACGATCATCGCACCGGATGGGTGCGCGGGATACTCTGCTTCAACTGCAACGGTGGTCTTGGCCGGTTTCGGGACAGTCCCGCGAGGCGGGCCAGGGCGATCACGTACCTGAGAGGAACCACGTGGCAGTGGGTTTTGATCCATCCGGGCGTCTACCAGATGTGTTCACCAATGCGGGGACGTCCTCCTTCACGGCGTTCCTGACCAAGGTCGCCCCCGAGATGCTGCCCGGCCGGCGGCCGTTGCCGCCCGGCATGGCCGCCGAGCTGGCGCCGCACGCGACGACCATCGTGGCCATCTCGGCCGCCGGTGGCGTGGTGATGGCCGGCGACCGGCGCGCCACCATGGGCAACCTGATCGCCCAGCGGGACATCGAGAAGGTGCACCCGGCCGACGCGTACTCGCTGGTCGGCATCGCGGGCACCGCGGGTATCGGCATCGAGATGATGCGACTGTTCCAGGTGGAGCTGGAGCACTACGAGAAGATCGAGGGCGCGATGCTCTCGCTCGACGGCAAGGCCAACCGGCTCGCCTCGATGATCCGGGGCAACCTCGGCGCGGCCATGCAGGGCCTCGCGGTGATCCCGCTCTTCGCCGGGTTCGACCTGGCGGCCGGCGACCCGGCGCGGGCCGGCCGGATCTTCAGCTTCGACGTCACCGGTGGCCCGTACGAGGAGACCGGCTACGACGCGATCGGCTCCGGGTCGCTGTTCGCCAAGTCGGCGCTGAAGAAGCGGTTCCGCACGGGCCTGTCGATCGACGACGCGGTACGGCTCGCCGTCGAAGCGCTGTACGACGCGGCCGACGACGACACCGCGACCGGCGGCCCGGACCTGACCCGCAGGATCTACCCGGTGGTGATGACCGCGACGGCGGAGGGCACCCACCGGCTCACCGACGCCGAGACGGCCGCGATCGCGGAGAGCGTCGTGGCCGGCCGGATGGAGAACCCCGGCGGCTGAGCCCGCTCCCCACCTGACCCGTCAGCAGTCCGCAGCACAGCGCCCGAAGGAGAACCGCCGCCGTGGCCATGCAGTTCTACGCCTCGCCCGAGCAGATCATGCGCGACCGCTCCGAGCTGGCCCGCAAGGGCATCGCTCGGGGGCGCAGCGCGGTGGTCCTGAGTTATGAGGGCGGGGTGCTCTTCGTCGCGGAGAACCTCTCCAGCACCCTGCACAAGGTCAGTGAGATCTACGACCGGATCGGCTTCGCCGCCGTCGGGCGGTACAACGAGTTCGAGAACCTGCGCCGTGCCGGGGTGCGAATGGCCGACCTGAACGGCCTGAGCTACGACCGCCGGGACGTGACCGGTCTGGCCCTGGCCAACGCGTTCGCGCAGACGCTGGGCGCGATCTTCACCGAGCAGTCGAAGCCCTTCGAGGTGGAGATCTGCGTGGCCGAGGTGGGCGCGACGCCGGATGACGACTCGCTCTACCGGCTGACCTACGACGGTTCGGTCAACGACGAGCCGGGCCGGATGGCGATGGGCGGTCAGGCCGAGGCGATCACCGGGGTGCTCAAGAACGAGCACCGGCCGGACATGTCGCTGTCGGAGGCGGTCCGGGCCGCGGTAAAGGCGCTGAGCAGCGTGGGCGGGGAGGGCGGCGCGAGCCGTGCCATCGCCGCCAACCAGCTGGAGGTCGCGGTCCTGGACCGGCGCCGGGTGGGGCGGACGTTCCGCCGGGTGACCGGGGCGGCCCTGACGGCGCTGCTGGACGGGGACGCGGCCGCGGACACCGCGCCGGCACCAGGGCGGGCGAAGACCCCGACGGTGCCCGCCGAGGAGGCGAAGAAGCCGACCACGTCGGCGGGCTCGGCCGACCTGGAGGGCCAGCAGGGTGAGCAGCCCGAGCAGCCCGAGGCGTAGTCGCCGCGGACCGACCGGGGCCGGGTGATCCCGGCCCCGGCTTGTTCCCGGGCCCGTCCCGGCCGGCCGCGGTGAGCCCAGCTCGCCCACCGGGGAGGGCCGGTCGGCGGCGAGCGGCGGTCAGTGCCTGCGCAGCAGGGGCTTGGCCAGTGACCAGTAACCGGCGGCGACGGCGTTGAAGATGCCGGTGCCGGGCGGCGAGCCGACGTTCGACGGGGCGATCCTGGCGGTCATCAGCTCCGCGATGACGCCGTCGGGGACGATCCGCTCGGCCTGCAGCTGCCGGCGGCGGGACCGCAGCCAGGCGCGGTTGGTCCAGAGCCAGCCCCAGCCCTTGACCTTCTGCCGGATCCAGCCGCCGCCGAGCGCGGCGGCCAGCATGGCCGCCTCGGTGAGCAGCAGGACGGGCGCGAGCACCACCAGGGTGCGGGTCTCGTAGGCGGTGAGCAGGGTGACCAGGCGGTTGCGCTCGACCAGGTAGAGCTTGAGGGCGTTGCGGGAGAACTCGTAGTGGTGCCGCACGACGGCGTCCGGCACGTACTCCAGCCGCAGGCCACGCTGCCACAGGCGCAGGCTGAGCTCGGTGTCCTCGTGGTAGGCGAAGTACTCGGCGGCGAACCCGTCGAGTTCCTGCCACCGCCGTCGGTTGATCACGAAGCAGCAGCCGCTGAGCGAGGGGACCACCGTGCGGGCGGCGTGGGCGCTGGCCGGCTCGCCGTTGCCGCCGGCCCAGGAGAGCCCGGTGAAGTGCAGGGGGTTGCCGGAGGTGTTGATGACGTCCGGTTGGTCGGCGAGGCGGATCGAGGCCATCGCCGCGCCGACATTGGGCTCACCCGCGACGGCGACGACCTTGGCGATCGCGTCGGGGGCGACGATCGCGTCGGAGTTGACGAAGGCCAGCCACTCGCCGGTCGCCTCGGTGGCGCCGACCCGGCAGCCGCCGGAGTAGCCGGTGTTCTCCTCGGGGCGGACGACCCGGACGCCGGGGAAGCCCTTGACGATGTCGACGCCGTCCCCGGTGCAGCCGTTGTCGACGACGATCAGCTCGACCTCGACGTCGGTGCTGTCCAGGACGGCGCGGGCGGCGTCGACCAGGTACGGCTCTGCCCCGTACGCGAGGATCACCGCGGAAACCTGCGGGCGGATCATCGGGTGCCTCCGGATACTCCAGTGGCCACGGCGTCGTCGAGGGGCCGGGTCGGGGTGGGCGCGGGACGGGCGCTGCCGCGCAGCAGCAACGCCATGGTGGCGGCGACGACCACCGAGCCGACGGTGTAGGCCAGCTCGACGCGGAGGGCGACCGACACCGGGACGAGGGTGACGGCGACCAGGGCGGCGACGCCGACGGTCCAGCCGAGCGCCTGGCCGCGGTGCCGGTTGAGGGCGAGCAGGGCCTGGCCGAGCACCATCGCCCACAGGTAGGCGAGGGTGGCGGCGGAGAGCCAGGCGAAGTCGCCGAAGCCGAGGACGTCGGAGGCGTCGAAGAGAACGCCGACCAGCCAGGGGCCGAGCGCCACGGCGCCGAGACCCCCGAGCACGCCGAGCGCGGTGACGATGCCGAGCGCGCGGCGCAGCAGGTTGTGGAAGCCGGGCAGGTCGCCGGTGGCGGCCGAGGTGGCCAGGCCGGGAAGCAGGGACGCCTGCAGCGAGGCGAAGACGAACAGCGGGACGCGGACCAGGACCAGCGCGGAGAGCAACGCCCCGGCGGTGGCCACGTCGTCCGGGTCGAGCAGTCGTACGTTGATCACGCCGATGTTCACCACGACCTGGGAGAGCAGGCTGGACACGGTGAGCAGGCCGAGGCCGCGTACCAGGGCGGACCAGGCGACGGGCGTGCCGCCGCCGACGGCCCGCAGCACCGGGGGGAGGGTGAGCAGGACGCCGCCGAGCGGGGCGATCACGAGGACCGCGCCGTACCAGAGCGGGGAGGTGACGCCGGCGAGGCCGAGCGCGGCGACCAGGGCGATGCGCAGCCCGCCGTCGACGGCGAGCTGGCCGCCGTACCAGGGGAAGAGTTGCAGGCCGGAGAGGACGCCCCGGGTGGAGTACGCGATCGCCATGGCGGCGAGGGAGCCGAGGAGCGTCCAGACCATCGCGCCGTCGCCGGCGAAGAGCCCGTCGGCCAGCGGCCGGTACACGGCGAGGACGACCACCGCCATCAGCGCGAGCGTGCCACCGGCGAGGGCGGCGCCGCGGGCCAGCACCGGCCCCGGCGGCTGCCCCTGCGTGCGGCGGGCGGCGACGACCCGGGCGATCTCCTGCTCGACGGGGAGGAACACGCCGATGCCGAGGGTGAACACGATCGACCAGAGCACCGACAGGGAGGAGTAGTCGGCCTCGCTGAGGCTGTGGCCGGCCACCGCGAGGTGGACGTACGAGGCCAGGCCGAGCACGGCCAGCCCGGCACCCACGGCGAGGGTGCCGGGCGGGACGAGCCGGAGCAGCCGCCGCATCACCGGCGGATCAGCGCCAGCGTCAGCACCGCGAAGGCGCGACCCAGGTAGATCATGGCCTTTGCGGGGGAGTGGCTGGGGGTGCCGGCCATCCGCTTGCGCATCGCCACCGGGACCTGGCGGATCTTGTAGCCCCGCCGGGCGGTGTGCACCAGGGTCTCGACCGTGTCGCCGAGGTACTCGGCCGGGTACCAGCCGGCGAACATCTCGATGACCCGGCGGTTGGCGGCCCGGAAGCCGGAGGTGGTGTCGGTGAGCCGGGTCCGGGCGACCCGCGACAGCACCTGGGAGAGCATGACCATGGCCCAACGGCGGGGGCCGCGGACCGTGTAGTCGCCCTCGCCGGCGAAGCGGGCGCCGATGACGAGGTCGTTGTCGTCGAGCAGGTCGACCAGCTTCGGCACGTAGCGGGGGTCGTGCTGACCGTCGGCGTCGATCTGGATGGCGACGTCGTAGCCGTGGTCCCGGGCGTACCGGTAGCCGAGCCGCATGGCCCCGCCGACGCCGAGGTTGTAGGGCAGCTTCGCGACCCGGGCACCGGCGGCGGCGGCCACCGCCGCGGTGCGGTCGGCGGAGCCGTCGTCCACGACCAGCACGTCGACGCCGGGCAGTTCGCCCCGGACCTCGCCGACCACGTCGGCGATCGAGCCGGACTCGTTGAGCGCGGGGATGATGATCAGGACCCGCTTGCCGTTAACCATGGTGGGAAGCCAGTTCGTCTCGTGCCGATTCGGTCCGGGCCGCCCGCTCCGCGTCGATCTCCGCGCGGAGCAGGGCGAAGTCCTCCGCCAGGGTGCGGGTCTCCTCCTCCAGTGCGCTGACCTCCCAGCTGAGGTGCACGCAGACCAGAAGCAGGAAGACGATGCCGAGGAAGAGCACGAGGCTGACGCCGGAGACGACCCCGAAGAAGCCGGCCACGTTGTCGAGCAGGCGGGGGAAGAGTGACAACGGGATCACGATCAGCAGGACCGCGAGCCAGAGCATGCCGTACTTCTCGCGGAGCTGCCGGCGGCGCAACAGTTCGACGATGGTGGCCAGCAAGATCAGGCCGGTCAGGCCGGTGACGAGGGTGAGCTTCATGCGACCTTCCACGGGGCGGGCGGAGTGGGGGAGGAGAAGGCGTCGGAAAGCGTCTCGTGCCAGTCCGGCAGCGGTTCCAGCCGCGCCGCGGCCCAGCGGTCGTGCCCTAGCACACTGTACGCCGGTCGTGCGGCCGGACGCGGAAACCGGTCACTGGTGGTGGGCCGGATCCGGTCCGGGTCGAGCCCGGCGAGGGTGAACACCGCCCGGGCCAGCCCGTACCAGGTGGTGCGGCCGGAGCAGGTGCCGTGGTAGATCCCAGCGGGCGCCCGTCCGGCCAGCGCCGCGTCGGCGAGCGCGACCAGCCGGGTGCCGAGGGCGTACGACCAGGTCGGCTGCCCCTGCTGGTCGTCGACCACGTCGAGGGTCTCCCGCTGCTCGGCCAGCCGCAGCATGGTGGCCACGAAGTTGGGCCCGTGCGCGCCGTAGAGCCAGGCGGTCCGCACCACGTAGCCGGTATCGGGGAGAAATCGGACAACGGCCCGTTCCCCGGCGAGCTTGCTGCGCCCGTACGCGTTGACCGGGTCGGTCGGCGCGTCCTCCGGGTACGGGGTGCCGGCGTCGCCGGGGAAGACGTAGTCGGTGGAGACGTGGAGCAGCCGCGCGCCGGTGTCGGCGCAGGCCCGGGCGAGGTGGGCCACCCCGTCGCCGTTGACCGCGGTCGCGGTCGCCTCGGCCTGCTCCGCGCCGTCGACGTCGGTCCACGCCGCCGTGTTGAACACCACGTCGTGGCCGGTGACGGCGGCGCGGACGGCCTCGGCGTCGGTGATGTCGAGGGTGGCCCGGGTGGCGGCGGTCACCGTGAGGTCGTCCCGGGAGCGCAGGACGGCCAGCAGGTCCTGCCCCAGCATGCCCCCGGCGCCGGTGACGAGGACCCGGGTCATGCGCTCTTGTTCGCCTTCAGCGGCTCCCACCAGGCCCGGTTGTCCCGGTACCACTGCACGGTCTGGGCGAGGCCCCGGTCGAGGTCGATGCTCGGGGTGTAGCCCAGCTCGGCGCTGATCTTGCTGATGTCCAGCGAGTAGCGGCGGTCGTGGCCCTTGCGGTCGGCGACCGGGACGACCCGGTCCCACCCGGCGTCGCAGGCCTCCAGCAGCCGGCCGGTGAGCTCCTTGTTGGTCAGCTCGGTGCCGCCGCCGATGTTGTAGACCTCGCCGGCGCGGCCCTTCTCCTGGACCATGGCGATGCCCCGGCAGTGGTCGTGCACGTGCAGCCAGTCGCGGATGTTGCCGCCGTCGCCGTAGAGCGGAACGGTGCCGCCGTCGAGCAGGTTGGTGGCGAACAGTGGGATGACCTTCTCCGGGAACTGGTACGGCCCGTAGTTGTTGGAGCAGCGGGTGACCACCACGTCCATGCCGTGGGTGCGGTGGTAGGCCAGGGCCAGCAGGTCGGAGCCGGCCTTGGAGGCCGAGTACGGGGAGTTCGGCGCCAGCGGCCAGGTCTCGGTCCAGGAGCCCTCGTCGATGGAGCCGTACACCTCGTCGGTGGAGACGTGCACGAAGCGCTGCGTGCCGTGCCGCAGCGCGGCGTCGAGCAGGGTCTGGGTGCCGAGCACGTTGGTGGTGACGAACGGCGCCGCGCCGGCGATGGAGCGGTCGACGTGCGACTCGGCGGCGAAGTGCACGATCACGTCTTGACCGGCCACGACGTCGTCGACGACGGTCGGGTCGCAGATGTCACCCTGCACGAAGCGCAGCCGCTGGTCAGCGCGCACCGGGGCGAGGTTGCTCAGGTTGCCGGAGTAGGTGAGCTTGTCGAGCACCGTGACCGAGGCGGGTTCGATGGCCGGCACCCCGGCGGCGTCGCCGCCGGGCACGCCCAGCAGCATCCGGACGTACTCCGACCCGATGAATCCGGCCCCGCCGGTGACAAGAATCCTCACGGGTCCGGAAGTGTACGCGAAGAGCCAGGGCAGCCGGGTGGCCGCCGACCCCGGTGTCCGGTTCGCGGCGGTGCAGGTAGTCTCCCCGGGTGCGTGGAATCCTTCTCGCTGGTGGCACCGGGTCCCGGCTCTGGCCGATCACCCGGGCGGTCTCCAAGCAGCTGATGCCGATCTTCGACAAGCCGATGGTCTACTACCCGCTGTCGACGCTGGTGATGTCCGGCGTGCGGGAGATCCTGATCATCACGACGCCGGAGGACCAGGCCCAGTTCCAGCGGCTGCTGGGTGACGGCAGCCAGTGGGGCCTGCGGCTGGAGTACGTCACCCAGGCCCGCCCGGAGGGCATCGCGCAGGCGTTCGTGCTGGGCGCGGACTTCATCGGCGACGAGTCGGTGGCGCTGATCCTCGGCGACAACATCTTCCACGGCGTCGGCCTCGGCCGCCAGCTCGCCGGCCACGGCGACCCGGTCGGTGGCCGGGTGTTCGCGTACCCGGTGGCCAACCCGCAGGAGTACGGGGTGGTCGACTTCGACGACGAGGGCCGCGTGCTGTCGATCGAGGAGAAGCCGGACAAGCCGAAGTCCCGCTACGCCGTGCCCGGCCTCTACTTCTACGACAACCGGGTGGTCGACATCGCCCGCAAGCTCACCCCCAGCGCCCGCGGCGAACTCGAGATCACCGCGGTCAACGAAACCTACCGCGAGTGGGGCGAGCTCTCTGTGACGGTGCTCGACCGGGGCACCGCCTGGCTGGACACCGGCACCTTCACCTCGATGATGCAGGCCGCCGAGTTCGTCCGGGTCATCGAGGAACGCCAGGGCATGAAGATCGGCTGCATCGAGGAGGTCGCCTGGCGGGCCGGCCTGATCGACGACGAGCAGCTGCGGGCGCTCGCCGAACCGCTGACCAAGAGCGGATACGGCGACTACCTGCTCGGTCTGCTGGCCGCCCAGGACGAGGTGGGCCGATGAAGATCCGGGAACTGGGCATCGAGGGCGCCTGGGAGATCACCCCCCAGCAGCACGGCGACCCCCGCGGAATGTTCATGGAGTGGTACCGCTTCGACAAGCTGGCCGAGGCGGTCGGCCACCCGCTGCGGCTGGCCCAGGGCAACCTCTCGGTCTCCTCCCGGGGCGTGGTGCGCGGCATCCACTTCGCCGACGTGCCGCCCGGCCAGGCCAAGTACGTCACCTGCGTACGCGGGGCCGTCGTCGACGTGATCGTGGACATCCGGCTCGGCTCGCCGACGTTCGGCCGCTGGGAGGCCGTCCGGCTGGACGACGTGGACCGGCGTGCCGTCTACATCAGCGAGGGCCTGGGACACGGCTTCTGCGCGCTGACCGACGACGCCACCCTCACCTACCTCTGCTCGACCACCTACAACCCGACCGGGGAGCACACCGTGCACCCCCTGGACCCGGAGCTGGCCATCGAGTGGCCGGCCGAGGCGCCGCAGCTCTCCGCCCGGGACGCCGCCGCGCCGAGCCTCGCCCAGGCCCGCGAGTCCGGTCTGCTGCCGCGGTACGGCGCCTGCCAGGCGTTCGTCGCCGGCCTGCGGCCGGACGGCCGGGCGGAGCCGGACGGACGGTGATCGACCGCGGCACGCGAGGAGTGCCGCGACACTGACGCACGGGGCCTCCGGGCGGCTAATGTCACATCATGGAGCGGCGAATCTTCGGCCTCGAAACCGAGTACGGCGTCACCTGCACTTACCGCGGGCAGCGCCGACTGTCCCCCGACGAGGTCGCCCGGTACCTGTTCCGGCGAGTGGTGTCGTGGGGCCGGTCGAGCAATGTGTTCCTGCGCAACGGGGCCCGGCTCTACCTGGACGTGGGCTCGCACCCGGAGTACGCGACGCCGGAGTGCGACTCGGTCACCGATCTGGTCGCGCACGACCGTGCGGGGGAGCGGATCCTGGAGGGGCTGCTCGTCGACGCGGAGAAGCGGCTGCACGACGAGGGCATCGCGGGTGAGATCTACCTGTTCAAGAACAACACCGACTCGGCCGGCAACTCGTACGGGTGCCACGAGAACTACCTGGTGTCCCGGCACGGGGAGTTCGGCCGACTGGCGGACGTGCTGATCCCGTTCCTGGTGACCCGGCAGCTGATCTGCGGTGCGGGGAAGGTGCTGCAGACGCCGCGCGGGGCGGTCTACTGCCTGTCGCAGCGGGCCGAGCACATCTGGGAGGGCGTCTCCTCGGCGACCACCCGGAGCCGGCCGATCATCAACACCCGGGACGAGCCGCACGCGGACGCGGAGCGCTACCGCCGGCTGCACGTGATCGTCGGCGACTCGAACATGAACGAGGTCACCACGTTGCTGAAGGTCGGCACCGCCGACATCGTGCTGCGAATGATCGAGGCCGGGGTGGTGATGCGGGACCTGACGCTGGAGAACCCGATCCGGGCGATCCGCGAGGTGTCGCACGACATCACGGGCCGGCGCAAGGTCCGCCTGGCCTCCGGCAAGGAGGTCTCGGCGCTGGAGATCCAGCAGGAGTACCTGGCCAAGGCGACGGAGTTCGTGGAGCGCCGGGGCGGTGACCAGACCGCGAAGCGGGTGGTGGACCTGTGGGCGCGGGTGCTGCGGGCGGTGGAGACCGGTGACCTGGACCCGGTGGCCCGGGAGATCGACTGGGTGACGAAGCTGAAGCTGATCGAGCGGTACCAGCGCAAGCACGACCTGCCGCTGTCGCACCCGCGGGTGGCGCAGATGGACCTGGCGTACCACGACCTGCGGCGCGGCCGGGGCCTGTACGGGTTGCTGGAGCGGCGCGGCGAGGTGGACCGGGTGGCGACCGACCCGGAGATCTTCGAGGCGAAGGAGACGCCGCCGCAGACCACCCGGGCGCGGCTGCGCGGCGAGTTCATTCGGCATGCGCAGGAGAAGCGGCGGGACTTCACGGTCGACTGGGTACACCTGAAGCTGAACGACCAGGCGCAGCGCACGGTGCTGTGCAAGGACCCGTTCCGGGCGTACGACGAGCGGGTGGAGCGGCTGATCGCCAGCATGTGACGGCGCGCCGGCCGGCGGGCGACGCCGGCCGGCCGCCCCCCGGTACGCTGGCGTCGCGATGAACACTTCCGAACCCTCCGACCGCGACCGCGAGGCCCGTGCGGGCCGCGACCCCGGCACCGAGAAGCTCAACTGGATCGACCGGCGCCGGGAGAAGATCCGCGCCGAGGTCGAGCGGAACCGCCGCGGCGAGTACACGGTGCCGACGTGGGTGCTGGCGGCCGCGCTGATCCTCATCGTGGTCGCCTGGCTCGGGCTGATCATCTACTTCGGCTGACCAGGCCGGTGCTGTCCCGCCGGGCGCTCAACCGGGCCACCCTCGCCCGGCAGTTCCTGGTCGACCGGACGGACCGGCCGGCCCTGGACGTGGTTCGCCGGCTGGTCGGCCTGCAGGGTCAGGTGCCGGTCGCGCCGTACCTGGGGCTGTGGTCGCGGGTGGCCGGGTTCCGGCGCGACGACCTGACCAGGTTGCTGTCGGCACGGCAGGTGGTGCGGGCGACCACTGTGCGCGGCACCCTGCACATGACCGCGGCGGACGACTACCGGTGGCTGCGTCCGCTGCTGCAACCGCTGATGGTGCGGCTGCAGCGGCAGTTCATGGGCCGGGCCACCGCGGGCGTCGACCCGGCCGAACTCGCGGCGTACGCCGCCGCGCTGCTGGCGGGGGAGCCGCTGAGCCGGACCCGGCTGCGGGAGCTGCTGGCGCGGCGCTGGCCGGACCGGGACCGGGCCGCCCTGCTGCACTCGGTGCAGTACCTGCTGCCGCTGGTTCACCTGCCGCCGGCCGGCACCTGGGGTGGCCGGGTGGACGGTCCGTGTGCGCTGGCCGGGGAGTGGCTGGCCGGCCCGCCGGCCCCGGCCGAACGGACCTGCTGGTGCGCCGCTACCTGGCCGCGTTCGGTCCGGCGAGCGTACGGGACGTGCAGGCCTGGTCCGGGCTGACCCGGTTGGCCGAGGTGATCGAGCCGCTCCGGGGTGAGCTGCGGGTATTCCGGGACGAGCACGGGCGCGAGCTGTTCGACCTGCCCGACGCGGAGCGACCCGACCCGGACACGCCGCTGCCGCCGCGCCTGCTCCCGGAGTACGACAACCTCCTGCTGGCGTACGCCGACCGGACCCGGGTGCTCGGCGACGGGGAGCGTCGTCGGGTGATCACCCCGGCGGTGGCCGCCACCGCGCTGGTGGACGGGTTCGTGGCCGGCACCTGGACGGTCGAGCGGCACGAGGCGACGGCGACGCTGCGGGTGGAGCCGTTGCGCCGGCTCGGCGCGGCGGACCGGGCGGCCCTCGTCGCGGAGGCCGACCGGCTGCTCGCCTTCGCCTGCCCCGACCTGCGGGAGCGGGTGGTGCGGGTCGACTGACGGCAGATCTTGACGCGGGCCCGGGTGCATGATCGTCTGTCGTGGACAGGGGGTGGGACGTGCCGTCAGCCGAGCCGCCGTGCGGTGCTTGCTGCTACCTCTTCGCCGACACGCGGTGCGCCAGCTGCTACTCCTCCTGCACCGGCGGACCGGGTGACGCCACGGCCTGGCTGGCGCTGCCCGAGGTGGTGCTCCGCGCGCTGGCCGGGCTGTTCGTCGCCGACGGGTCGCCGGGCAGCGTCGGCGCCCGGGTGGCGGTACGCCTGATCCGGGGGTACCGGCAGCGCATCTCGTCGCGTACCGCGCCGCGCGGGACGAGCCGGTCAGGGCGCGAGGGCCGCGGCGTGCCGGCCGGCGGCGGCCGCCGCCAGGAAATAGGCGTGGTCGGCGTCGAGCCCTCGTCCCATCGTGGACAACCCCACCGGGCTGGCGCGCAGCGCCGCGTCGAGGCCGTCGGTGGGCACGGTGACGATCCGGTGCCGCTCGGCTAGGGGGGCCAGGGCCGCCGCCACCTGGGCGGCGAGCACCGAATCGAGGCCGTCCGGCACCACCAGCTCCGCGGCGGCCAGGGCCACCCGGCCGTACGCGGTGAGGCTGTGGTGGGAGACGCCGCGGTGCCGGGGACGGGGGTCGGCGTCGGAGATGCGCAGCGAGCCGACGGCCCGGCCGCCCAGCGTGGCGACGGCGTTGACCGCCTCGCCGACCGCCACCCCGGAGAACCCCCAGCGGGTGCCGGTGCCGAGGTTGCCAGGGCCCTGGGCGACGATCGCGAGGTCGGCGTGCAGCACGTGCCGGGCGGCGAGCAGGCCGCTGTGCAGGGTGCTCGCCTCCAGGTCGCCGCCGAAGGCCTGGCCGACGGTGACGGTGCCGACGAGGTGGCCGGCGAGCCCGGCGAGGGTGCGGGAGAACCAGGCCGGCAGCGCCCCGCCGTCGGTGAGCAGGTACGCCACCCGGGCCTGCGGGGCGTCGGCGCGTACGCCCGCCAGGATCGCCGGGAGGGCGGAGTGCAGGTCGGCGGTGACCACCGGCATCCCGTCCAGGCTCTCCGCGGCGGCCAGCAGGTCGTGATGCGGGGAGGCCGCCTCGTCGACGCCGAGCAGGATCGGTTGCAGCGGGGTGTAGCGGGCCTTGACCAGGTGGCCGGCGGCCCGGGTGTCGACGGCCTGCGGCGGGTCGACGGGCAGCCGGTCGGGCAGGGCGACCACCAGGGCGTACCCGCCGGTGCCCAGGCCCATCAGCAGGGCGCCGGCGTTGAGCAGCACCCGGTCACCGGGCTCCGGGTCGCCGACCAGCGCCGGGTAGGCCAGGGCGCGCATCCGGCCGCCGTCGGGCAGGTCGACGTCGAGTTCGGTCGCGCCGGTCCAGCGCCGTCGTACCGCCGCCACCGTCCCGGACCGCCATCGCACCATGTCCGGCACGCTATCGGCCGGGGCGGGGGCGGTTCGCGGCCGGGTCGCCGGGCGCGCCGGTCAGGACGGGCCGGCGCTGCCGACCGGGCGCCCGTCCTCGTCCTGGGTGCGCCGGGCCCGCTGGCCGTCCGTGCCGGGCATCGACCGGGTCGGGTCGAGGAAGACGTACGCGATCTCCGGGTAGCGTTCGGTGAGCCGGCGTTCGGCCTCGTCGGCGGCGGACTCGATGTCGGCGCCGGTGGCGTCGTCGTGGAAGTCGACCTTGGCGGCCACCAGGATGTCCTCCGGGCCGAGCTGCATGGTCATCAGCGTGTCGATCCGGTCGACGGTGGGCAGCTCGGTCAGCTCCCGCTCGATCTCTCGGTGGATCCGCTCGGGCACGGCCCGGCCGACCAGCAGCGAGATGTTGCTCTTGGCCAGGATGGCGGCGACCACCAGCAGCAGCACGCCGATGAGGATGGAGGCGATGCCGTCGTACAGCTCGTCGCCGGTGAGCTGGGACAGCCCGACGCCGGCGGCGGCCAGGAGCAGGCCGGTGAGGGCGGCGCTGTCCTCCAGGAAGACGGCCTTGACGGTGGTGTCGGCGGTGTGCCGCAGGAAGCGGTCCGGGGTGGTGCGCCAGCGGCGGGACTCCCTGCGCACCTGTCGGACCGCCCGGGCCAGGGAGATCGCCTCGATGACGAAGGAGACCGCCAGCACGATGTACGAGGTCAGGTAGTTCCCGGTGTGCTCGTGGACGAGGATCGTGGTCACGCCGTGGGTGATGGCGAAGCCCGCGCCGGCCACGAAGGTGAACAACGCGGCCAGGAACGCCCAGACGTAGCTCTCCTTGCCGTACCCGAACGGGTGCCGGCGGTCGGCGGGCCGTGCTCCACGCCGCAGGGCCAGGTAGAGCAGCACCTCGGTGGTGGTGTCGGCGAGCGAGTGAGCGGCCTCGGAGAGCATCGCCGCCGACCCGGAGATCAGCCCGGCGATCAGCTTGGCGACCGCGATGGCGAGGTTCGCCGCGCCGGCCACCACGACCGTGCCGACGCTCTCGGTCTTGACTTCCGCTTCCGACATGCGCCTCACCCTAGGGCCGCCGTCGGCGGTCCGCCCGACGAGCGGAACCGGCCGCCGACGATGTGGCGCGGATCGCGTCGGACGGCTCAACCGGGCCGGAGCCGTCATCCGCTCGCGTCTTCCGCGCGCCGCGCCCGCGCGGGTGCACGCCCACGCCGCGCGGGCTGCTAGCGTTCAGGCGTGTCGCGGACCCGTACCGAACGCCTGGTCAACCTGGTGATCTGTCTGCTCTCCACGCGACGGTTCCTGACCGCCGCGCAGATCGCCGCGACCGTGCCCGGCTACGAGCACGATCCGGACGACGCCAAGGACCACGAGGCGTTCCAGCGCAAGTTCGAACGGGACAAGGCCGAGCTGCGTGAGCTCGGGGTGCCCCTGGAGACCGGGACGGCCAGCGTCTTCGACGCCGAGCCCGGCTACCGGATCGCGCCCCGGGAGTACGCCCTGCCCGACATCCCGCTCGAACCGGACGAGGCCGCCGCGGTGGGCATCGCCGCCCGGCTGTGGCAGCACGCGGGCCTCGCCGCCGCCGCCTCGTCCGGCCTGGCCAAACTGCGCGCCGCCGGCATCGACGTGGACCCGCAGGCCACCCTGGGTCTGGAGCCGATGGTCACGGTCGATCCGGCGTTCGCCCCGCTGACCGCCGCCGCCCGGGACCGTCGCGAGGTCAACTTCGACTACCGGGTGCCGGACCGGGACGCGCCGACCCGCCGGCGGCTGCAGCCCTGGGGCGTGGTCTGCTGGCGCGGCCGGTGGTACGTGGTCGGGCACGACCTGGACCGGTCGGCCACCCGCTGCTTCCGGCTCTCCCGGGTGGTGGGCGCGGTCCGGGCGACCGGCCGGCCCGGGGCGTACGAGCCGCCCGCCGGGGTGGACCTGATCAGCCATGTGGCCCGCTGGTCCGGGCCGGTGGAGCGGACCGGGCGGGCCACCGTGCTGGTCGTCCCGGGCCGGGCCGCCGGGCTGCGCCGCTGGGCGGTGCAGTGCACCTCCGGTCCCGACGGCGACCGCCTGGTGCTGCCGTACGCCGACGCGGACTTCCTGGCCGGCCAGCTGACCGGGTACGGCCCGGACGTGCGCGTGCTGGACCCACCGGAGGTACGCGAGGCCGTGATCCAGCGGTTGAAGGAGATCGCGGCCCGGCACGACGAGCTGGCGGCTGCCGGGGGTGCCCGGTGACCCGCCCGGCGGCCCGTGCCGGCCGCGCCTCGGCGGACCGGCTGGCCCGGCTGCTCAACCTGGTGCCCTACCTGCTCGCCCGCCCCGGCATCGAGATCGCCGAGGCGGCGCACGACCTGGGGGTGACCGAGAAGCAGCTCCGGGAGGACCTGGAGCTGCTCTGGGTGTGCGGGCTGCCCGGCTACGGGCCGGGCGACCTGATCGACATGGCGTTCGACGGCGACCGGGTGACCATCACCTACGACGCCGGGATCGACCGCCCGCTGCGGCTCACCCCGGACGAGGCGCTCGCCCTGGTGGTGGCGCTGCGGATGCTCGCCGAGACGCCCGGGGTGGCCAACCGGGAGGCCGTCGAGCGGGCCCTCGCCAAGATCGAGGGCGCGGCCGGTGACCTGGCCGGCGCCCCGGTGGAGGTGCGGCTGCCCGGCGACACCGCCCGGGTACGGGAGCTGCGCGCGGCGGTGGAGCGCGGCCGGGCGCTGCGGATCACCTACTACACCGCCGCCCGGGACGAGACCACCGAGCGGACCATCGACCCGCTGCGGATGCTGATGGTCGGCGGCCGGGCGTACGTGGAGGCGTGGTGCCGCCGGGCCGAGGCGGTGCGGCTGTTCCGGGCCGACCGGATCGACGCGGTCACCGAGCTGGAGGAGGCGGCAGTGGTGCCGCCGCAGGCCCGCCCGCACGACCTCAGCGACGGCGTGTTCCGCCCCTCGACCGACCTGCCGCTGATCACCCTGCGGATCGGCCGGGGCGAGCGGTGGGTCACCGAGTACTACCCGTGCGAGCGGGTCGAGGCGGACGGCGAGCAGTGGCTGGTGTCGCTGCGGGTCACCGATCTGGGCTGGGCCCGCCGGTTCGTGCTCGGGCTCGGGTCGGACGTCACGGTGCTGGCCCCGGCCGAGCTGGCCGAGCAGGTCCGCGCCCAGGCGGTCGCCGCGCTCGACGCGTACGCCTCGCCGGTGGACCGCGCCGATCCGGCGGTGGCCGGCGTCACCCAGTAGGCTGACCGCCGTGGTGAAGTGGATCGTGCTCGGGGTCGTGCTGTTCGCGTTGGTCGTGCTGGCCCTGGCGGTCCGGCCGGTGCTGGCGCGGCTGCCCCGGCTGCGCCGGGCGGCGCTGGCGCTGCAGCGGCGCCAGACCGAGGCGGAGGCGTTGCGCTCCGCGGCCGAGACGCTCCAGCAGCGGGCTGAAGGTCTCCAGGAACGGGTGACCGTCGCGCAGGAACGGATGGCGTTGATCAAGGCGAAGCGCGGAAAGTGATCGACAGCGGTCGGTTCGCTGCGCGGTAGCTGCGCGTTCGGCGGCACCTTCGCGCACGATCGTGCCGCCGTGGGTGGTTGACGGGACACTCCGGGTTGGTCGAGACTTCACCGGCCAGGCCCGCACCGAGGGGTCCGGCGGGGGTGGCAAGCCTCTTCGACCCACGTACGATGGGCGGCGACACCCCCACCACATCTGAGCGACTGGAGCTTCCCATGGGTGCCCTCAAGCCGTGGCACATCGCCGTACTCGTGGTCGTGCTGATCCTGCTCTTCGGCGCGAAGCGGCTCCCCGACGCGGCCCGCTCGCTGGGCCGCTCGCTGCGGATCATCAAGGCCGAGACCAAGAGCCTGCAAGACGATGACCGCGACCTGGCCGAGAAGGCCGACGCGCAGACCGGCTACCAGCCGCTCCCGCCGCAGCAGCAGTACGCCCCGCAGCCGCAGCAGCCGGTCGCCCCGCCGGTCGACCCGGTGCAGCGCGTCCGCGAGAACTGATCCGGAAGGCCCATCATCGTGGCCTTCGGGGTGAAGAAGCGCGGCCCGAGCAGTTTCGAGCGGGCCGCCGACGGCTCGATGACGCTCATGGAGCACATCCGTGAGCTGCGTACCCGGCTGTTCCGCGCGTCCCTGGCGATCGTCGGCGGCCTGATCGCCGGCTTCTGGCTCGCCGATCCGGCGTTCCTGCTGCTCAAGCAGCCGTACTGCCGGCTGCCCGACACGAAGAACGCCCTGGGGCAGTGCCAGGACCTGCTGGCCCTGGCGCCGACGAGCGGTTTCGTGTTGAAGCTGAAGCTGGCGCTCTGGCTCGGCCTGATCATCGGCGGGCCGGTCTGGCTCTATCAGCTCTGGGCGTTCATCGCTCCCGGCCTGCACCGGCACGAGCGCAAGTGGGCTTACGTCTTCGTGGCGATCGCCGCGCCGCTGTTCGCGGCCGGCGGGGTGCTGGCCTACTTCGTGGTCGACAAGGGCCTCGGGTTCCTGATGGAGTCCGGGGTGGGCGGGCTGTCCAACCAGTTCGAGGTCACCGCGTACATCGGCTTCGTCACGAACATGATCCTGTTGTTCGGGGTGGCGTTCGAGTTCCCGTTGATCCTGCTCATGCTCAACTTCACCGGGGTGGCCAGCGGGCGGCGCCTGCTCAGCTGGTGGCGTGTGGTGATCTTCATTTCGTTCGCGTTCGCCGCGATCGCCACCCCGGACCCGGGCCCGTTCGGCATGACGCTGCTGGCCACCGCGCTCTCCCTGCTCTACTTCGTCGCGGTCGGGGTGTCGCTGCTCAACGACAAGCGGCGCGGCCGGGGCCGGGAGATCTACGCCGATCTCGCCGACGACGAGGTGTCGCCGCTGGACCTGTCCGCCGAGCCGGTCGAGGCCGCCGGGCGGGTCGAGGCGGCCGCCCCGATCGGGGCGCCGCAGCCGATCGAGCGCCGCTACGACGACATGACCTGACGGTCGCCCCGTCGACCGGAACGCCGTCCCCTGCCACGGGGGCGGCGTTCCGCGTTCCCGGGGCCGGCATGGCGAGCAGGCGGCCCAGCGGCGCGGGGTGCGCGCCGCGCCGAGCGCCGCGCCGGACCAGTTCCTCCCGAGCCGACCGGGAAGGCGGCATACTGGCGGCCGTGATCGACAACCGCCAGCCGGGCCGCCCCGACCTCGCCTCGGCGCTGCGGTTCCTGACCGAGCTGGTCGCCTGGGTCGCCACCCCGTGGGCGCTCGCCCCGCACTCCGTGGTACTCGCCGTCGCGTCGGTGCTGGTGCTGATCGGTCTGCCCACCGTGTTCGCCACCCCCGGTGACAAGAAGCAGGTGCTCGTGCCGGTCCCCGGGCTGGTGACCATCGGGCTGGTGCTGCTGCAACTGGTCGCCGCGGTGGTGTCGGCCTGGGCGGCCTGGCCCCGGCTGGTCGCGGTGCCGGTGACCGTGCTGGCCCTGGCCGCGGTGGTCACCGAGCTGCCGCGCTGGCGCCGGCTGGCTCCGCTCGCCCGCGACGGCCGCCCGGCTGCCTGACGGCCCGTCCGGGGCCGCCGGCGGGCCGGGCGCGGGTTCCCCGCGACAGACCGCCGGGGCTCAGGCCACCCGGCGGATCCGGCCCTCGGTCGGGGCCGGCACCGCGTCCGGGTGCAGGATCGCCGCGAACGCCTCGGCGCCGTCGACCAGGCGCGGGCCGGCCCGCACGATCAGCCCGTCGGCGTCGACCGCCCAGACCTCCGTGCCGGGAAGGCGCCGAGCCACCTCGGCGGCCTGCGCGGCGGCCCCGTCCAGGTGGAAGCCGCACGGGGTGACCAGCACCACCTCCGGCCGGGCCGCCCGCAGCGCGTCCCAGGTGGTCGGCGTGGAGCGGGCCCCGGGATGGGTGGCCACCGGCTCGCCGCCGGCGATCCGGACCAGGTCCGGGATCCAGTGCCCGGCGCCGAACGGCGGGTCGATCCACTCGACCACCGCGACCCGCCGCCGGGGGCGGCCGGCCACCGCTGCGGCGACCGCCGCGAGCCGCGCCCGCAGGCCGTCCACCAGAGCCTCCGCCCGATCCGGTACGCGGGCCGCCACGCCCACGGCCCGGATCGTGCCCAGCACGTCGTCCAGGGTGTACGGGTCGAGTGACAGCACCTCGGCCCGGCAGCCCAGGTGGTCCACCGCGTCCGAGACCCGTCCCGAGGGCAGCGCGCAGACCCGGCACAGGTCCTGGGTCAGGATCAGGTCGGGGTCCAGACCGGCCAGCGCCCCGGCGTGCAGGGTGTACAGGTCCGCCCCGGCGCCGAGCCGGCCCTTGACGTACGCGTCGATCTCGCCGGGGCTCATGTCCCGGGTGTCCCGGCCGCCCACCACGACGGTGAGCCCGGCCCGCTGCGCGGGCGGCACCTCGCACTCGAAGGTGACCCCGACCAGGTCGTCCCCGAGGCCGAGGGCGTAGACGATCTCGGTGGCGGCGGGGAGCAGGGACACCAGGCGCATCCCGCCATCCTGCCGGCCGCCGCCGGACCCACCGCGCCGCCCCCGCAGTTCCGTCGATCCGAGCGTCCCCACCCGCACCCGGCGATAGTCTGGGGCGGCGCCGGATCCAGCTCGGTACACGCCCGTCGTCGCAGCCCACGGTCGTCAGCCGGCGCGGGAGGCTGCGGTGCGACGGCCCTCTCCCCGGAGGCGTGCGGTGTCCGATCCGATCGAGGCGTTCTTCGCACAGCTCGCCCGCGCGGCTCCGGAACGGCTGCTGCGCCGTACCGCCGGGCGGATCCGGATCGAGCTGGACGGGGCGGGCGGGGTGGACGTCTGGCACCTGGCCGTCGCCGACGGCCGGGTGGCGGTGAGCCGTACGGAGCGGGAGGCCGACACGGTGATCCGCACCGACCGGGAGTTCTTCGTCCGGATGGCCCGGGGCGAGGCCAAGCCGCTCACCGCGTGGCTGCGCAACGACCTCACCGCGGAGGGACGGTTCCGCTTCGTGGTGCTGCTGGAGCGGCTCTTCGCGCCGCCCCCGGGGGCGCGTCATCCGCGCGCTTTGAACGCGCGGGAAGGGGAGCCCGGATGAAGCCGAGCCTGGCCCGGGTGCTGGACGGCAACATCTTCGTGCTCAGCGAGGACAACGGCGACATCGAGGCGACCGTCGCCAACCCGTGCGGCTTCTTCGACTTCGACACCCGCTTCCTGTCGCGGTGGCGGCTGAGCCTGAACGGAGAGCGGCTGAACCCGCTCTCCATCGCCGAACGGGACCACGTCACTCTGCGCTTCTTCCTGGTTCCCGGCGCGCCGACGCACTACGTGGACGCCAAGTCCTCGGTGATCCGGGAGCGGGCGATCACCGCCGGCGCGTTCGAGGAGCGGCTCACCGTGCTCAACCACGACCACCAGTCGGTGGAGTTCACCGTACGGCTGGACGTGGCCAGCGACTTCGCCCCGATCCTGGCGCTGAGTCAGGAGCGCGTTCCGCCGGGCCGGTTCTACCGGCGGGTCGAGGACCGGGCGCTGCGACTCGGCTACCGGCGCGACCGGTTCCGGCGCGAGACGGTCGTCTGCAGCAGCGAGCCGGCGCAGGTGGACGAGCACGGTCTGACGTACACCGTCCGGGTGGCCCCGAAGGCGGCCTGGACGACGATCGTGCGGGTGCAGGGGTTGGTGCTGCGCCCCGACGGCCGGGACGTGCGGGAGCAACTGGAGCGGCGGCCCCGGCGCGACGCCGCCGACCGGCGGCAGGACCTCGCGACGTGGCTGGACCACTCGCCGACCCTGAGCTGTGACTGGGACGTGCTCACCACCACCTACCGGCGCAGCCTGGTGGACCTGGCGGCGCTGCGCTACTCGCCGCTGACCCTGCCGGACCAGGTGATGCCCGCCGCCGGTCTGCCCTGGTCGGCCACCATCACCGGCCGCGACAGCATCCTCACCAGCTTCGAGGCGCTGCCGTTCGCGCCGCAGCTGGCCGCCGCGACCCTGCGGATGCTCGGCATCGACCAGGGGTCGGTGCTCGACGACTTCCGGGACGAGGAGCCCGGCAAGATCCTGAGCGAGTTCCGCTACAGCGAGCTCATCGCCTTCGAGGAGCGCCCCGAGTCGCCGTACTACGGCAGCGCCGACGCCACCCCGCTCTACGTGATCCTGCTCGACGAGTACGAGCGGTGGACCGGCGACGCGGACCTGGTCCGGGAACTCGAGGACGAGGCCCGCGCGGCGCTGCGCTGGATCGACGAGTACGGCGATCTCCTCGGCGACGGCTACCTGCGGTACCGGCGGCGCAACGAGCGGACCGGGCTGCAGAACCAGGGCTGGAAGGACACGCCGGAGGCGATCTGTTACGCCGACGGTCGGCTGCCCGCGCCGCCGCCGGCGACCTGCGAGTTGCAGGGGTACGCGTACGACGCGAAGTTGCGCGGGGCGCGGCTGGCCCGCGAGTTCTGGGGCGACCCGGCGTACGCCGATCGGCTGGAACGGGAGGCCGCCGCGCTGCGGGAGCGCTTCGACCGCGACTTCTGGATCACCGACCGGGGCTACTACGCGATCGCGCTGGACGGCGACGGCCGGCAGGTCGATGGGCTCGCCTCCAACATAGGCCACCTGCTGTGGAGCGGCATCCTCCCGGAGGCGCGAGCGGCCCGGGTGGCGCAGCAGCTGATGACCCCCCGGCTCTTCTCGGGCTGGGGCGTGCGCACCTTCGCCGAGGGGCAGACCCGGTACAACCCGCTCGGCTACCACCTCGGCGCGGTGTGGCCGTTCGACAACGCACTGATCGCCTGGGGTCTGCGCCGGTACGGGTTCGTCGAGGAGGCCGGCCGGATCGCCGAGGCGATCATCGACGTGGCCGCCTACTTCGAGGGCCGGCTGCCGGAGGCGTTCGCCGGTTACCCGCGCGAACTGACCCACTACCCGGTGCGGTATCCGACCGCGAACAGTCCGCAGGCGATGGCGACGGGGGCGCCGCTCCTGCTGCTGCGGGCCGTGCTCGGCCTGGAGCCGGCCGGGGAGCACCTGCTCATGACGCCCCGGGTGCCGGCCCGCTTCGGCCGGTTGGAGCTGCTGGACGTGCCGGGGAGGTGGGGACGGATCGATGTGATCAGCAGCGGGCTGAGCCACGTCGGCGGCTGACCGTACGGGTGTCGGCCCGACCGTGCGACCCGTCGGTGCGGGCCGGTCGGCCCTGGTGCGGGAAGGTTCGGCAAGGAAGGTTAGACTCACCTAACTTCGCCGTGGCGTCGTGCCCGGCCGAGCGTTTCGGAGAGTCGATGAAGTTCCGCACCGTCACCGTCGTGGCCGCGATCTGCGCCACCGCCGCCCTCGCCGCCTGTGGTGAAGACGCCGCCCCGAAGGGCGGTGGGGTGGCGGTGACCGCCACGGACACCACCTGCGAGGTCGCCACCACGAGCTTCGCCGCCGGCGAGGTCACCTTCGCGGTCACCAACAAGGGCAAGCAGACCACCGAGGTGTACGTCTACGGCCAGCAGGGCGACGACTTCACCAAGGTGGTCGCCGAGGTAGAGAACGTCGCCCCGGGGCTCAGCCGCAACCTGACGGCCACGCTCGTCGGCGGGACCTACGAGGTCGCCTGCAAGCCGGGCCAGAGCGGGGCCGGGATCCGCACCCGGATCACCGTCTCCGGCGGTAGCGCCGGGGCGAGAGCCGAGGCGGAGTCGGCCTACGACCGCGAGATCGAGGTCGAGGTGACCGCGTCCGGTGTCGAGGGCGCCGACGGGCTGACCGCAAGGACGGGCGAGAAGATCGAGTTCAAGTTGGAGAACAAGACCACCGCCGCCCGCTCGCTCGAGGTCGTCGACCCGGCCGGAAAGGTGGCCGCCGAGATCTCCGCCGACCCGAACGGGGAGGCCGAGACGATCGTGCCGCTGGCCAACGCGGGTGCCTGGACACTGAAGATCGAAGGCGCGGGCGTCGCGACGGTGAGCAAGCCGCTCACGGTCGGCTGATCCGCCGCCGGCCGGGCCGTCCCCGTGCGGGGCGGGCCCGGCCGGTGAGCCCGGCCACGCGCGCCACCGGCGGGTTGGCGGGGCACCCGGCGCGGGTCTAGCGTTCCGCGCCGGGGCCGATGCCCCGCCGGCCGAGAACGTCCACCGGGAGGACACCGCCCCATGCGCGCCACCGTCATCTACGGCCCGAACGACATCCGCGTCGAGGAGGTGCCCGACGCCACCGTCCGGACCGCCGGCGACGCCGTCGTCCGGGTCCTGCTCGCCTGCATCTGCGGTAGTGACCTGTGGGCGTACCGGGGAGTGGCGCAGCGGCAGCCGGGGCAGCGGATCGGGCACGAGTTCCTCGGCGTGGTCGAAACGGTCGGCGCCGACGTCGGGTCGGTGCGGGTGGGTGACCTGGTGGTGGCGCCGTTCGTCTGGTCCGACGGCGTCTGCGACTTCTGCCGGGAAGGGCTGCAGACCTCCTGCCCGCACGGCGGATTCTGGGGCTCGCCGGGCTCCGACGGCGGCCAGGGCCAGGCGGTCCGCGTCCCGTACGCCGACGGCACGCTGGTCAAGCTGCCCGCCGAGGCGGCCGGCGACGAGCGGCTGCTCACCGCCATGCTGGCCCTGTCCGACGTGATGTCCACCGGCCACCACGCGGCCCTGGCCGCCCGGGTCCGCTCCGGCGCCACCGTCGCGGTCGTCGGCGACGGCGCGGTGGGCCTCTGCGGAGTGCTCGCAGCCAGGCGGCTCGGCGCCGAGCAGATCATCGCCCTCGGCCGGCACACCGCCCGCACCGACATCGCCCGCTCCTTCGGCGCCACCGACGTGGTCGCCGAGCGGGGCGAGGCGGCCGTCGCCGCGGTCCGGGAGCTGACCAAGGGGCAGGGCGCCCACGCCGTGCTGGAGGCGGTGGGCACCGAGGAGTCGATGCGTACCGCCATCTCCATCGCCCGCGACGGCGGCGCGGTCGGCTACGTCGGCGTGCCGCACGGCGGCAGCGCCGGGGTGGACATCGGCCAGATGTTCGGCCGCAACGTCGCCCTCGGCGGCGGCGTCGCACCGGCCCGGGCGTACATCCCGGAGCTGCTCGCGGACGTCCTCGCCGGCACCATCGACCCGTCGCCGGTCTTCGACCGCTCGGTGACCCTCGACGGGGTGCCGGACGGCTACCGTGCCATGGACGAGCGCACCGCGCTCAAGGTCCGCATCACCTTCTGACCACCGTTCCGGGCCCGGCCACCCGCGCCGGGCCGCTCCGCCTCCTCGGCCCGGCGGCCACGTCCACGACGGCCTCGAACCGGGTGCCCGTCCGCTGCCCGCCGTCCCGCGTCGGATGACCCGTTGATGATCACGGCCGCACCCGCGCGACCGGGTCGCGACGAGGCCCGGGTGGCGTCGTCGTCCGACACCGATCGGGGCCGTGGTTGGATGGCGGGATGCAGTCAACGGTGACCGACGTCCCGGAGCGGGAGCGGTTCGAGGCGCGGGACGAGACCGGGGCGCTGGCCGGTGTCGTCACCTACCAACTGACCGGCAACATCATCGTCTACACCCATACCGAGGTCGACCCCGCGTTCGAGGGCAAGGGCGTCGGATCGACGCTGGCCCGCGCGGTGATGGACGACGCGCGGGCCAAGGGGCGGACCGTCGTGCCCGTCTGCCCGTTCCTCAGCGGCTGGCTGGAGAAGCACCCCGAGTACGCCCCGATCGTGGCCCGGTCGACCCGCAAGCTCAGGTGACCCGGGACGACCCGCCGGGCGGCCCCTCGTCCGACCACCTCGGCGACGTCCCGGACCCGCCCGGCCCGCGGTGTCGTCAGCGGCTGCCGGTGCGGCGCCGACGGGTCCGTTCGTAGTCCTGGAACCGGGCCTTGGCGATGACCGACCGGTCGGCCGTCCGCAGCACCAGTCCCTCGGAACGGCCGGCCGGGCCGTCCAACGCGACCCGGGTCTGCGGCAGCAGGTCGGCCAGGAACGCGTACGTCTTGTGCAGGTCGCGGGGCAGCTCGGTGGCGTCGACCGTGGCCAGCCGGGGCACCGTGGCCAGGCCGTGCCGGGCCGCCCGGTCGACGAGCACGGCCTCGTCGAGCCAGCGCTGACCGCCGCCGTCCCGCCAGGCGGCGATCCGCTGCGCGGGCAGCGCCAGCAGGTCGGCCCACCGGTCGAGTTCGGCGACGTCGAAGAGGCGGTGACCGACCTGGCGGCTGGCCGTGTAGTGCTTCGACGCGGCGGTCACCCTGCCGCCGTACACCTCGAGGTAGAACACGGTGACCCGATCGGCGTCGGCGGCCTCCGCCCGCAGCCGTTCGGCCAGTTCGCGCAGGGCGTCCACGATGCCCAGCGCCGGGTTGCCGATCAGGTCGCCGCGGGCGTACAGCAACTCCTCGCGGCTGCCGATCAGGTACTCGCCGTCCGGGGTGAGGATGATCCGGCTGTTGGTGCCGTCCACCTTCTCGGTGAGGGTGACCGCGCCGGTGAACGGCACGACCTCCTCGCCCAGTCCGCCGTCACGGGAGTCGAGTGCGTGGTAGGTCGGGATCGACGGGTACTTGGTCAGCGAGTTGACCGCCCGCAGGTCGGCGGTGCGGATGTCGAAGCTGGGCATGGCGTTTCCCCCCGGATGGCCGCCGGTGCGGCGGCGCGGCGCAGCGTATCGCCAGGGACGCGGTTACCGCCCTCGATTTCCCCGCGGCCGGGGCCGGTGGACCGGTCGCCGGTGCCGTCTCCCCTGGTGAGCGAGGCGGGTCGTGCCGTACGGTGCTCGCCGTGACCGCGCACGATCATCTCCCGTCCGGCCCCGTCGCCGTGCTCGCCAACCCGACCGCCGGCCGGGGGCGGCACCGAGGGCTGCTGCCCCGGTTGCTGGAGCGGCTGGCCGGCGCCGGGCGGCCGGTGCGCCTGCTGGAGGCGACCACCCCGGCGGAGGCGGAGGCGGCCTGCCACGCGGCGGTCGCCGACGGCGCCGGCGCGTTGGTGGCGGTCGGCGGGGACGGCACGGTCCACCGCGCGTTGCAGGCGGTCGCCGGTACGGCGGTGCCGTTCGGCCCGGTCCCCGCCGGCACCGGCAACGACTTCGCGGTCGACACCGGCTTCCCCGCCGACCCCGTCGCGGCCGTCGAGGTGATCGCGGGCGCGCTGCGCGACGGCCGGACCCGTGCCGTCGACCTGGCCCGGCTGACCACCGCCGACGGGGGCGACCGGTGGTACGGGGCGGTGCTCGCGGCCGGCTTCGACGCGATCGTCAACGAGCGCGCGAACCGGATGGCCTGGCCGCGCGGGCCCCGCCGATACGACCTGGCCATCCTGGTCGAGCTGGCCCGGCTGCGGCCCCGCCGCTACCGGTTGCGCCTCGACGGGGTGGAGCACGAGCTGGACGCGGTGCTGGTGGCGGTCGGCAACGCCCCCAGCTACGGCGGCGGGATGCGGATCTGCCCGGAGGCCGACCCGACCGACGGGCTGCTGGACGTGGTGGTCGGCGGGCGGTTCGACCGGCTCACCCTGATGCGGGTCAAGCCGCGGATCTACCAGGGCACGCACGTGACGCACCCCCTCGTCCGCAGCTACCGGGCCCGCACGGTGGAGCTGGAGGCGACCGGCATCACCACCTACGTCGACGGGGAGCGGGCGTTCGACCTGCCGGTGCGGATCACCGCGGTGCCGGCGGCGGTGCGGCTGCTGCGTTGACCAGCTCGGCCCGGTCGAACCGGACGCCGGTGGGCGGCGGTGCGACGGCGGCCGGCCCGCCGGCCCGCACCGCGCCGATGCTCGCAGCGATCACCAGGCCGATCGCGAGGACCTCCACCGGGTGCAGCGCCTGACCGAGGACCAGCCAGCCGGCCAGGGCGGCGATCGCCGGCCCGAGGCTCATCAGCACCGCGAAGGTCGAGGTGGGCAGCCGGCGCAGCGCCAGCAGCTCCAGGGTGTACGGCAGGACCGAGGCGAGCAGCGCCAGCCCGGTGCCGAGCCCCAGCACCGTCGGCTGCCACAGCCGGCTGCCCGACCCGACCACCCCGATCGGCAGGGTGACCAGCGCGGCCACGGCCAGCGCGAGGGCCAGGCCGTCGGCCCTGGGAAACCGACCGCCCACCCGCGCCGAGCAGACGATGTACGCCGCCCACATCGCCCCGGCGGTCAGCGCCAGCCCGGCACCCACCGGGTCGAGCCGGTCGAAGCCGCCGTGGCCGAGCAGGGCGACCCCGGCCAGCGCGATACCGGCCCAGCACCAGGCAGCGAGCCGCCGGGCGGTCACCACCGAGAGCACCAGCGGTCCGAGCACCTCCAGGGTGACCGCCGGACCGAGCGGGATCCGTTCGATGGCCTGGTAGAAGATCGAGTTCATGCCGGCCAGGGCCAGCCCGAAGGCGACCACGGCGGCCCAGCCACCCCGGCCGTGACCGCGCAGCCGGGGCCGGCAGCCGGCCAGCATCAGCAGCGCGCCGATGGTCAGCCGCAGGGTCACCGCTCCGGCCACTCCGGTGCGCGGGAACAGCAGCGCGGCGACCGCCGAGCCGAACTGCACCGACAGCGCCCCACCGAGCACCAGCCCGACCGCGCCGAGGCGACCCCCGCGGCCGTGCGGACGGGTGGCGGCTCGGTCGGGCGTCATGCCCGTGACGGTAGACCGTCCCTTACCGGAGGTCGCCGCGGGGAGCCGGGCGCGCCGTCACCGCGGCCCGCAGCTGTCGGGGGGACATCCCGTACGCGGTCCGGAAGGCGCGGCTGAAGTGGGCCGGGTCGCGAAAGCCCCAGCGGCTGGCGACGGCGTGCACCGGGCGGTCGGCCAGCAGCGGGTTGAGCAGGTCGCGCCGGCAGCGCTCCAGGCGGCGGCGACGGATCAGCCCGGCGACGCTCTCGTCGTCCTCGGCGAAGAGCCGGTGCAGGGTGCGCAGGGAGATGTGCTGGGCGGCGGCGATGCCGCGCGGGTTGAGGTCGGGGTCGGCGAGGTGCCGTTCGATGAACTCGACCACCCCCAGGCGCGCCGTCCGCTCGCGGGTCTCCACGGTGAGCGCGTGCTCCACGTCGGCGCGCCGGGCCAGCGCCGTGCAGGCGAGGTCGATGGCGAGGGTCCCGAGTCGCTCGGCGTCTTCGGCGGCGTACTGATCCGGATGGCGGACGAGCCGGTCGAGGAACCGGGCCAGCAGGACGCCCGTACCCTGGTCGGCCGGGACGACCGAGGCCAGCAGCCGCCGTACCGCGGTGGCCGGCAGCGGCAGCCGGCCGTGGGGGATCTGCAGGCAGATGGTGGAGGTGGGCTGCTCCCCGTCGGTGCGATGCTCGGCCTCGTAGGGGCGCGAGGTGTCGAAGAACGTGAAGCCGGCCCGGTCGAGGATCGCCTCGTTGCGGGCCTGGCGGATCGCGCTGAACCCGACGATCGGCAGGGCGAGGTGGTAGATCTCCGGGTCGGCCTGCCGGATGTGCCGGGCGTTGCGCCGCAGCCGCAGCGACGGGTACCGGAACGAGGCCAGCAGCAGCTCGCCGAGCGGGATCAGCTGGGCAGTGGCGGCGAACGGCAGACCGGCCTCGCGGTCGATGGTGGTGGGGTTGGTGTCCGCGGTGAAGTCCGCCCACAGGTCGAAGCGGTCCGCCTCCGGCACCTGTGAGGTGTCGAAGAGTTGGCGCGGCAGAATGACGTCCTCCCCCTGGGTCACCGGTCGCCGGCGCTCATCCTATGCGGGTGGTCCCGTTCAGGCGGGCCGGGCGAGGTCCAGCACCGCGCCCAGTCCGTTGGTGCGCCCGGCGTCGGCACTGGGCAGCACCAGCACGCCGCACCCGGCGTGCACCGCGCCCGCGTCGGCGGGGGTGTCGCCGACCATCAGCGTGTGCTCCGGGTCGACGCCGAGCATTCCGCAGGCCCGCAGGAAGATTCCCGGGTCCGGCTTGCAGCGGCCCACCTCGTACGACAGCGCGTACGCGTCGACCAGCCCGTCGAGGCCCCACGCCGCGAACAGCGGCCGGATGTCGAAGCCGATGTTGCTGACCACGGCCACCTTCACCCCGGCCTGGCGCAGCTGCTTGAGCACCGCCCCGGTGTCCGGGTACGGCACCCAGCCCTCGGGCATCAGCACCCGCTCGTAGAGCGCGTCGGCGAACCCGTCGATGCCGGCGTCGACCGTCTCGGCCAACCCGGTGTACGCGCCCCGGTGGGCGTGCTCGTAGAGGTCCCGGTCGGCCCAGAGCTCGGCCAGCCGGGGCGGCACCCGGGCCGGCAGCGGCCCGCCCGCCCGGCCGGCGGTGAGCAGTCGGTCCGCGAGGGCGGTGGCCCGGACCCGGTCCAACGCCACCCCGCACGCCGCCGCGGCGGCGAGTACCCATTCGCGGGGCTCCTCCACCTGGGCGAGGGTGCCGTGGAAGTCGAAGAGCACCCCCTCCACGGGCCGACGGGACGGGCTCGGGCGGACGGCGTCGTCGGCGCCGCTCGAGGCGTGGGGTGGTTCGGCATGGTCCGGCACGTCGTGCACCCTACCGACCCGCTCCGAACGTCCTGCCGGACGGCCTTGGCCGGTGGTCGTCGGTCGCACCGATTAATCTTGGAGACATGTCGAGCCCCGCCGAGCGGTACGCCGCGGCGCGCCGCCGGGCCGCGCAGGCCTCCGCCTTCCCGGCCCTGGACGAATTCGCCCGAGACCTGGGGTTCGACCTCGACGACTTCCAGCGGGAGGCGTGCGAGTCCCTGGAGCGGGGCAGTGGCGTCCTGGTCTGCGCCCCCACCGGCGCCGGCAAGACCGTCGTCGGCGAGTTCGCCGTACATCTCGCCCTGCGTGGCCGGCCCGGGAAGCCGGCGGCCGCCGAGGGCGACGAGGGGCCGGCCACCCGGCGCAAGTGCTTCTACACCACGCCGATCAAGGCGTTGTCCAACCAGAAGTACCACGACCTGGTGGACCGCTACGGCGCCGAGCAGGTCGGGCTGCTCACCGGCGACAACGCGATCAACGGCGACGCGCCCGTGGTGGTGATGACCACCGAGGTGCTGCGCAACATGCTCTACGCCGGCTCGGCCACCCTCGAGGGCCTGGCCTACGTGGTGATGGACGAGGTGCACTACCTCGCCGACCGGTTCCGCGGCGGGGTCTGGGAGGAGGTGATCATCCACCTGCCCGCCTCGGTCACCCTGGTCTCCCTGTCGGCCACCGTCTCCAACGCCGAGGAGTTCGCCGACTGGCTGGTCACCGTGCGGGGCGAGACCGCCGTGGTGGTCAGCGAGCACCGGCCGGTGCCGCTCTGGCAGCACATGCTGGTCGGCAAGCGGATGTTCGACCTGTTCCACGACGCCGACGCGGCGCGCAAGCACGACGTGCACCCGGAGCTGCTGCGCTACACCCGTGACACGATGCGCCGGCTGGAGCTGGGGGAGGGGCGCAGCGCCGGTCCCGGCGGCGGGCGGCGGGGCCCCCGCTGGCGGGGGCCGATGCGCCCCGACATCGTCGACCGGCTCGACCGGGAGGGCCTGCTCCCGGCGATCCTGTTCATCTTCAGCC
This sequence comes from Micromonospora mangrovicola, assembly GCF_047200535.1. Taxonomy (NCBI): domain Bacteria; kingdom Bacillati; phylum Actinomycetota; class Actinomycetes; order Micromonosporales; family Micromonosporaceae; genus Micromonospora; species Micromonospora mangrovicola. Next base: position 34,073 of record NZ_JBJZOG010000028.1, read on the forward strand.
GGGCCGGCTGCGACGCCGCCGTGCAGCAGTGCCTCGCCGCCGGGCTGCGGCTGACCTCCCCGGAGGAGCGTGCCGAGATCCGGCGGGTGGTCGAGTCGCGGGTCACCGCCATCCCCGGCGAGGACCTCTCCGTGCTCGGCTACTGGGAGTGGCTGGACGGCCTGGAGCGGGGCCTGGCGGCCCACCACGCCGGCATGCTGCCGGCGTTCAAGGAGGTCGTCGAGGAGCTGTTCGTCCGCGGCCTGGTCAAGGCGGTCTTCGCCACCGAGACCCTGGCGCTGGGCATCAACATGCCGGCCCGCTGTGTGGTGCTGGAGCGGCTGGTCAAGTTCAACGGGGAGGCGCACGTCGACCTCACCCCGGGGGAGTACACGCAGCTCACCGGGCGGGCCGGCCGGCGCGGCATCGACGTCGAGGGGCACGCGGTGGTGGTCTGGGCGCCGGAGACCGACCCCCGGCACGTGGCGGGTCTCGCCTCCACCCGCACCTACCCGCTGCGGTCCAGCTTCCGGCCGTCGTACAACATGGCGGTCAACCTGGTCGGCACGGTCGGCGCGGAGCCGGCCCGGGCCCTGCTGGAGTCCTCGTTCGCGCAGTTCCAGGCGGACCGGTCGGTGGTCGGCCTGGCCCGGCAGGTGCAGCGCAACACGGAGACCATGGAGGCGTACGGCGCCGAGGCCGCCTGCCACCACGGCGACTTCGACGAGTACTTCGCGCTGCGGGTGGCCATCGCCGACCGGGAGCGCGCCATCGCCCGGCAGGGGCAGACGCAGCGCAAGGCGGCCGCGGTCGCCTCGCTGGAGCGGCTGCGGGTCGGCGACGTGATCCGGGTGCCCTCCGGCCGCCGGGCCGGCCTGGCGGTGGTCCTCGACCCGGCCACCGGCGGCTTCGGTGAGCCCCGGCCGCTGGTGCTCACCCAGGACCGCTGGGCCGGCCGGGTCAGCCCCGGCGACTTCACCACCCCGGCCGAGGTGCTCACCCGGATCCGGGTGCCGAAGCACTTCAACCACCGGTCCCCGGCGGCCCGGCGCGACCTCGCCGCCGCGGTCAGCGGCACCGGGCTGGACCGGCACGGCGGCCGGCGCGGCGGGCGCTCCCGGCAGGCCGCGGGTGAGGACCACCGACTCACCCAGCTCCGTGCCGAGCTGCGCCGGCACCCCTGCCACGCCTGCCCGGACCGGGAGGAGCACGCCCGCTGGGCGGAGCGGCGCCGCCGCCTCGAGCGAGACACCGAGGAGCTGCGCCAGCGGGTCGCCGGCCGGACCGGCTCCCTGGCCCGGACGTTCGACCGGATCGTGGCGTTGCTGACCGCGCGCGGCTACCTCACCGCCGACGGCGAGGTCACCGACGCCGGGCGGATGCTCGGCCGGATCTGGACCGAGGCGGACCTGCTGGTTGCCGAGTGCCTGCGCCGCGGGGTGTGGGACGGGCTCTCCCCGGCGGAGCTCGCCGCCGCGGTCTCCGTGGTGGTGTTCGAGGCACGCCGGGACGTCGACGAGCGGGCCTCCCTGCCGCGCGGTGCGGTCGCCGACGCGGTCGACGAGACGCTCAAGCTGTGGAGCGACATCGAGGCCGACGAGGCCGCGCGCGGCCTCGCCGTCACCCGCGAGCCGGACTTCGGCTTCGCCTGGCCGATCTACCGGTGGGCCCGGGGCGAGGCCCTCGCGAAGGTGCTCGCCAGCGGGCACCAGATCGACGGTGAGATGCCAGCCGGCGACTTCGTCCGGTGGGCCCGCCAGGTGGTCGACCTGCTCGGCCAGCTCGCCGACTCCGGCGGCGCCTCGGCCGAGCTGCGCTCCACCGCCCGGCAGGCGATCGGCGCAGTCAACCGGGGTGTGCTGGCCTACCACGCCGCCGCGTGACGACCCGGCCGCCACAGCTTCGGTGAGCCCGCGGCTCGGCGAGGTGGCGGTGTCCCGACCGCCTGGACCTCGCCGGCTCGCCGAGCCGGCGGCACCGCCCGCCGCGCCGGGCGGTCAGGCGGTGCCCGCGAGCGCGTCGACCAGCCGCCGGCAGGAGCCGGCGAGGTTCCACCGTTGGGCCAGCTCCAGCAGCCGCTCCGGGTCCGCGGGGGCGGTCGGCAGCGCGGTGGCCAACTCCGGCAGCGGTACGTCGGTGGCGACCCGCACCACCTTCGGGGCGACGGCCAGGTAGTCCCGGGCCGCCTCCAGTCTGGTGCGCAGCCCCGGGGCGAATCCGGGGTTCCGGTCGTCGAGCGCGGCGAGGATGCCGGCCAGCCCGTCGTAGCGCTCGATCAGCCGGGCGGCCGTCTTCTCGCCCACTCCGGGCACGCCGGGCAGCCCGTCGGACGGGTCGCCGCGCAGCGCGGCGAAGTCGGCGTACCGGTCGGCGGGGACGCCGTAGCGCGCCCGGACCGCCGCGTCGTCGCAGTCGTCCAGCTTCGCCACGCCCCGCCCGACGTAGAGCAGCCGGACCTGGCGGGCGTCGTCGACCAGCTGGAACAGGTCCCGGTCGCCGGAGACCACCTCGACCGGACCGGGCTGCGTCACCGAGAGGGTGCCGAGCACGTCGTCGGCCTCGTACCCGGTCGCGCCGACCGCCGTGATGCCGAGCGCCTCGAGCACCTCCAGGATCATCGGCACCTGCGGGGAGAGGGTGTCCGGCACCACCTCGCCGCCCTCCGGGGCCACCCGGTGCGCCTTGTACGTGGGCAGCAGCTCCACCCGCCACGCCGGCCGCCAGTCGTGGTCGAGCGCGCAGACCATCCGGTCCGGCCGGCGGGTGCGGACAAGCTGGGCGAGCATGTCGAGGAAACCGCGGACGGCGTTGACCGGTTGGCCGTCGTCCGTCTTCGCCGCCGACTCGGGGATGCCGAAGTAGGCGCGGAAGTAGAGGCTGGGGGAGTCGATCAGCAGGATCGGTCGCGGTGCCACGTCCGTCAGCCTGACACAGCGGTACGACGTGGTGGGGGACCGGTGCCCGTGACCCGTCCGGCGTCAGCCGCGGTCGTGGCGGTACAGCGTCTGCCGGCGGGCCATCCGCTGTAGCGCGTAGCTCGCCACGAGGAGGACCAACGCCAGCACCACCTCGACCCAGGCCAGCGTCCCGTTGGCGATGGTCAGGCCGATCAGGAGCAGGGCCAGCCCGACCACGGCCAGGACGCCGGCCCACAACAGTCGGCGGGTCCGTACGGCCTCCCGGCCCCAGCTTTCCCTCACCGCCCCGCCCTCCCCGCCGCTCTGCCCCAGGTTATCGCCGGGCAGCGGCCGATGGACCGATAACGGCGGAAGGTCCCGGCGTGCGCCCGGCAGACTGATCCTGTGACGTTCGTACCCGGGCTGACCCTGGCCCGCCGCTTCCACGACGAGGTGGTCGCCCCGCTGCTGCTCCGGCGCCTGCCCGGCCTCCGGTACGCCGCCGGCCTGCTCGACGGCGGCTCGGAACTGCTCGGCCTCGACACCCCGCGCTCCACCGACCACGACTGGGGGCCGCGCACCCAGCTCTTCGTCGCCGACCCCGGCGACGTCGCGCGGGTCCGGGAGGTCCTCGACGCCGGGTTGCCGGCCGAGTTCCTCGGCTGGCCGACCCGGTTCGTGGGCGGGCCGGAGGTCCGGCTCGGGGTGGCGCGTGCGGACGGCGAGCGGCACGGGGTGACCGTCGACGAGTTGGGCGGATGGCTGGGCGGGCGGCTGGGCTTCGACCCGCGCGCCGGGGTCACGGTGGCGGACTGGCTCTCCGTGCCGACCCAACGGCTGGCCGAACTGACCGGGGGAGCGGTCTTCCACGACGGTCTCGACGGCGCGCTCACCGCCGTCCGTGCCGGGCTGGCGTGGTATCCGGACGACGTGTGGCGGCACGTGCTGGCGACCGGCTGGCAGCGCGTCGGGCAGGCCGAGCACCTGGTCGGCCGGTGCGCCGAGGTCGGCGACGAGCTGGGCAGCCGGGTGGTGGCCGCCGGGCTGGCCCGGGACCTGATGCGTCTCGGCCTGTTGCTGCACCGCCGCTGGCCGCCGTACGCGAAGTGGCTCGGCAGCGTCTTCGCCGCGCTGCCGGCGGCGGCGCCGGTGGTCGACGCGCTGGGCACCGCGGTCGGGCCGGGCGACTGGCCGACCCGGCAGGTCGGGCTGGTCCGGGCGCTGGAGGCGGTCGCGACCTGGAGCAACGACAGCGGCCTGGCCGCACGGGTCGATCCCGGGGCGCGGCGGTTCCACGACCGGCCGTTCCTGGTGCTGCGCGCGGAACGGTTCGTCGCCGCGCTGCGCGCCGAGATCACCGACCCGGGGCTGCGCGAGCGGCCGCCGGTCGGCGCGGTCGACCAGTACCTCGACAACGTCGACGTGCTGTCCCACACCGACCGGGTCCGCGCGGTCGCGGCGGCGGTCCTGCCGGGCTGACCGCGGGTCACGCTGGGAGGCCCTCTCGTGACTCACCAAATGGTTGGCCACGCCGGGACGGGCGTGCTGGAACCCTGCTCCGGACCGGCGGCGCACCGCGTCCTGGCCGGCGCGGGTGAGCTACCCGCTCACCGAGCGGGGGTACGCGCTGCTGCCGGTGTTGCGCGCGATGTGGGACTGGGGCACGGACGGCCGACCGGGCGGGTGACCCGTCAGCCGACCGACGCCATCGCGGGTCGCTCGTCGGGGTCCTCGACGCGCAGGTCGGCCAGGTCACGCAGCCCGCGTACCGGGGACAGGACCAGGGCCAGCGGGGCCAGCACCGTCGCCGCGGCGAAGGCGAACAGGGCGACCCGGGCGCCGGCCAGCCCGGCGAGGGCGCCGGCGACCAGCCCGCCCACCGGGATCGCTCCCCAGGAGACGAACCGGACCGTGGCCATCACCCGGGACAGCAGGTCGGGCGGGCTGGCGGTCTGCCGGTACGTGCGGGTGGTCACGCTCAGCACCACGACGCCACCGGCGAAGAGCACGTTGCCGGCCGCGAAGGCGACGTACGCGGGCCAGCCGGCGCCCGTCGGCACCAGGAACGCGCCGCCGACCGCCACCAGGCAGGCGACCACCAGGGACCGGGCGGTGCCCCACCGTCCGGTGATCCACGGCGTCAGGGTCGCCCCGACCAGCGATCCGACGCCCTCGACGGCGAGCAGCGCACCGACCAGGGCGGCCGGGGCGTGCAGTTCCCGGACCAGGTAGAGCGGGTAGACCGCGAGCTGTGCTCCGCAGACGAAGTTGACCGCCGTGGCCGTCCACATGGTCGGACCCATGACCGGGTGGCGGGTGACGTACCGCCAGCCCTCACCGATCATGGCGCGGACCGGGGGCCAGCGGTCCGGCGCGTCCGTCCGGCGCGCGGGCAGCGACCACAGCAGTGCGGCGGAGACCAGGTAGCTGGCCGCGTCCACCAGCACGGCCGGGACCGCGCCGAGCGCCTGCACCGCGAGGCCGCCCAGGGACGGGCCGGTGAGCTGGGTGCCGGCGTGGGTGGCCGAGGTGAGGCTGTTGCGGGCGTGCAGCTGTTCCCGGGTCACGATGGCCGGCAGAAAGGTGGCGTTGGCGACGTCGAAGAGCACGTTGGCGAAGCTCACCACCAGCGCCACCACGACCAGTTGCGTGACGGTCAGCCAGCCCCACCCCCAGGCGAGCGGGATCGACGCCACGGCGGCCGCCCGGGCCAGGTCGGCGCCGACCTGGGCGCCGCGCAGCGGCAGCCGTTGCACGATCACGCCGGCCGGCAGCCCGATCACCAGCCAGGCCACGTAGCTCGCCGCCGCGATCAATCCCATCTCGAACGCGGAGGCGTCGAGCACGGTCAGGGCGGTCAGCGGCAGCGCCACCGCGCCGACCGCCGACCCCACCTGGCTGGTCGAGCCGGCGGCCCACCAGCGCCAGAACACCCCGGCTCCCTGTCCGACGGACATGCCGTCACCCCCCGATCCGAGCCAGTTAGTTCCAAACTGAAACGGACTATAGTCGAGACGACACGACGAGCGGGAGGTGGGATGTGCGGCGGGCGGACCTCGGCGACGCCGACTGCGGCATCGCGCAGGCGCTGGGCGTGCTCGCTGACTGGTGGACCTTCCTGATCGTCCGTGAGGTCGCCGGCGGCACCACCCGCTTCGACGCCCTGCAGCGGGAGCTGGGCGTCAGCCGGCGGGCGCTCACCGAACGGCTCGGCGGTCTGGTCGAGCACGGGGTCCTGGTCCGCCGCCCCTACTCGACGCGTCCCCCACGACACGACTACCTGCTGACCGCCAAGGGGGAGGGGCTGCTTCCGGTGCTGGTCGCGCTTCAGGACTGGGGGACCCGGCACGTGATGGGCGACGGGGCGCTCACCGCCACCGCAGCCGCCGACTCGGCCGAGGCGCGCCGGGTGCACCGCCTGGTCGGCCGGCGCGTACCGGAGCTGACCCTGGCCCGGCACGACGGCGGGACGGAGTCACCGGTCGTGCCCGGCCGCTGGACCGTGCTCTACCTGTTCCCGGGCGCGTTCGCCCCGGGTGCGCAGGGCGTGCCGCCCGGCTGGGGCGAGATCCCCGGCGCCGTCGGGTGCACCCTCGAGTCCCGGACGTACGCCGACCGGCACGAGCACTTTCGCGCCGCCGGTGCCGAGGTGCGCGGGGTGAGCACCCAGCGGCCGGACCAGTTGCGTGCCTTCGCCGCGCACGCCCGGCTGCCGTACCCGCTGCTGTCCGACCAGGACGGTCGGCTCGCCGCCGGCCTGCTGCTGCCCACCTTCCGGGCCGGCGGGGTGGACCGGCTCAAGCGGTTGACGATGCTGGTCGACCCGGAGGCCGTGGTGCGGATGGTGCAGTTCCCGGTGACCGACCCGGGCGGCTCGGTCGACGAGATGCTCGACGAGGTGCGCCGCCGGACGGCGGACTCGACCACCTGATCGGGCTCACCGCAGGGCGACGCTCAGCAGGGTGTCGAAGGTGCCCCGGTCGATCGCCTCGGAATTGGTGAGCAGAACGACCCGCCGGCGCGAGGCCGGCAGGCAGCCGGCGAAGGACAGGAAACCAGCGTTCTGCCCGCTGTGGTGGAACCACGGTTCACCGTCGAGCGTGCCGGTGAACCAGCCGTAGCCGTACCCGTCCTCGCGCGGACCGCGCCCGGTGGAGGTGCGGGTGGTGAGCATCAGCGTCCGGTACGGCTCGTCGATCAGCCGGCCGACGCGTAGCACGTCCAGCCAGGCCAGGACGTCGCCGACGGTGGACCAGACGTCCCCGGCGCCCATGTTGACCATGTCGAGGTCCCACGACGGCACGAGCTCCCCGTCCGGGCCGTGCCCCGGTGCGACATCCGCGCGCCCGCCCGGCGATCCGGCGAAGGTCCGCTCCATCCCGGACGGTGCGAAGATCTCCTCGGCGAGCAGCTGCGCGTACGGGCGGTCGGCCACCCGCTGGGCCACCTGCGCCAGCAGCACGTAGGCGGGGCTGCTGTAGTGCCACCGGGCGCCGGGGGCGAACAGCGGCGGCCTCCGGTGGAAGCTGGCCAGCAGCTCCTCCCATTCCACCCGCCGGGCCAGGTCGATCTCCGGGTAGTCGTGCCAGTGCCCGATGCCCGACGTGTGGGCGAGCAGCTGGTGCAGGCTGAGATCCCGCCACTCCGGCGGGCTCGCGCCGAACCAGCGCCCGAGCCGGTCCTCGAGGTCCAGCGCGCCGCGTTGCGCCAGCAACAGGATCGCGGCGGCGGTGAGTTGTTTGCTCACCGAGGCGAGCTGGAATCGGGTGTCCGGCGTGCAGCCGGCCGCGATCGCGGCCGCGACGACCACGTCATCCCGCTTGACGAGAATCGAGCCCTGGAGCTGCGACACCGGCGGCATCGGCCGACCGTACCCCGGTGCGGTCGCTCCCGGCGGCCCGGTGACTGCGTTCCGGAAGCCTTCCGGAAGGTGCTTGTCCACCGTGGTGGTGGGGCCTAAACTCCGACTCGGACCGCTTCAATCTGCGGTTGTCTATCTCGTCTCCGAGGGTCCGGGCCGCCGTCATGGCGCCTCGCCGGCGAGCCGTGGCAGGTGACAGGGCACCCCTGCGCGGCCTCCCCACCACCTCAGGAGATCGCATGCAGACCTCGTATCGCCCGATCGGCGTGAGAACAAGGATGAGACTGCTCGGCGCGGCGGTGGTCGCCGCCGGGCTGACCGCACTGGCGGCCGTGACGTTGCCTGCGCCGGCCTCGGCGGCGGCGCTGACCGAGGTGACGAACTTCGGTGCCAACCCGAGCAACCTGCGCATGTACCTGTACGTGCCGGACACCGCCGCCGCGCGGCCGGGGCTGCTGGTGGTCAACCACTACTGCACCGGCACCGGCCCGGCGATGTACTCCGGCACCCAGTTCGCCGCCCTCGCCGACCGGTACGGCTACGTCGTGGTCTACCCGTCGGTGACCCGCAGCAGCCAGTGCTTCGACGTCTCCTCGCCGCAGGCGCTGCGCCGCGACGGCGGCAGCGACCCGGTCGGCATCAAGTCGATGGTGGACTACGTCCGGCAGCGTTACCCCGTCGACCCGGACCGGATCTTCGCCACCGGCGTCTCGTCCGGAGCGATGATGACCAACGTCCTGCTCGGGGACTACCCGGACGTGTTCAGTGCCGGTGCGGCCTTCGCCGGGGTGCCGTTCGGCTGCTTCGCCACCACCAACGGCTCTGAGTGGAACAGCGAGTGCGCCAACGGCCAGGTCATCAAGACCGCGCAGGCGTGGGGCGACCTGGTCCGCAACGCGTACCCGGGGTATACCGGGCACCGGCCGCGGATGCAGCTCTGGCACGGGACGAACGACGAGACCCTGCGCTACCCGAACTTCGGTGAAGAGATCAAGCAGTGGACCAACGTCAACGGGCTGAGTCAGACCCCGGCGTACACGGACAGCCCGCAGTCCGGCTACACCCGCACCCGCTACGGCGGCACCGGCGGCACCGCGCCGGTCGAGGCGATCAGCATGCAGGGCGTCTCGCACAACCTGCCGGTCGACGCCGCCCAGGCGATCCGGTTCTTCGGCCTCGACAGCACGCCGCCGACCACGCCCCCGCCGAGCAGCCCGCCGCCGACGACCCCGCCGCCGTCGGGCGGGTGTCGGGTGGCGTACGTGGTCAACGCCTGGAACACCGGGCTGACCACGGCGGTGACCATCACCAACACCGGCACGACGACGGTGAACGGCTGGAGCCTCGCGTTCACGCTGCCGAGTGGGCAGACCATCACCAACGGCTGGAACGCGACCTACACCCCGTCCAGCGGTGTGGTCACCGCCCGCAACGTCTCCTACAACGCGACCATCCCCCCGAACGGGTCGGTGGACATCGGCTACCAGGCCACCCACACCGGTAACACCGGCAAGCCCGGCTCGTTCACCCTCAACGGCATGCCCTGCGCAATCGCCTGACGATCCAGCTCGCCGGCCGTGCCCGCACGGCAACGGCCGGCGAGGCCCGGGCGCGGGGTGGGCATGAGCGCGCCGCGGCCGGGTACGCGTACCGGGCAGCCAAGAGTCGAGCGGGAACGGGGTGACCCGGCATGAAGGTCCGCAGCTCCCTCCGCGGTCTGAAGCGGAAGGTGAACTCGATCGTGGTACGCCGTCGCGGCAGGGTCTTTGTGATCAACAAGGCCGATCCGCGGCAGAAGGCCCGGCAGGGTTGAGCCGGACGTGGCGGACGGCCGCGGCGAGGCCAACGGCGTCGGGCTCGGCTCGTCCGCCAGAGAGCGCCCGCGACCGGTTGCGGAAGTTCAGGATCGGGGGTGGGCACGCCGTGCTCGGGCTGCCACGAGGGTCCGATCCGTTGCCGACCGGCAGCTCACGCATTTAGTTCCGGACTTTTCACAAGACGCGAAAAAAGGAGGGGTGAGCGGCTGCTCCATTGACAGGCGCCACTACCCGGGGAAATCTGCACCGGAACGGGCGGGCCTTCGCGGCCGCCCGCGTCCCGTTTCCCGTCCCGGTCCCACCGCGTCCCCGGAGAGGCCCCATGTCACCGGTTCCACCGCGCCGCCATCCCGCCCGCCGAACACTGCGCCGCCTGCTCGCCACGCTCGGCACCCTGCTCGTGGCCACCGTGCTGGTCGCCCCGCCGTCCCCGGCCCGGGCGGCCGATCCGCTGCTGTCGCAGGGACGGCCAACGACCGCGTCGTCCACCGAGAACGCCGGCACCCCGGCCACGAACGCCACCGACGGCAACACCGGCACCCGCTGGTCCAGCGCCTTCGCCGATCCACAGTGGCTCCAGGTCGACCTCGGCGCCACCGCCACCATCTCCCGGGTCACCCTGGTCTGGGAGGCCGCCTACGCGAAGGCGTACCAGATCCAGACCTCGACCGACGGCTCCGCCTGGACCACCGTCTGGTCCACCACCACCGGTGACGGCGGCACCGACGACCTCACCGTCAGCGGCACCGGCCGGTACGTGCGGATGTACGGCACTGCCCGGGGCACCGCGTACGGCTACTCGCTCTGGGAATTCCAGGTCTACGGCAGCACCGGCGGGGGCGGCGGCTGCGACACCGCGACCAACGCCGCGCAGGGCCGGCCCGCCACCGCCTCGTCGACCGAGAACGCCGGCACCCCGGCGAGCGCGGCGGTCGACGGCAGTCTGAGCACCCGCTGGTCCAGCGCCGCCAGTGACCCGCAGTGGCTCCAGGTCGACCTGGGCAGCGTCCGGACCCTGTGCCGGGTGGTGCTGACCTGGGAGACCGCCTACGCGAAGGCGTACCAGATCCAGACCTCGACCGACGGCTCCGCCTGGACCACCGTCTCCGCCACCACCACCGGTGACGGCGGCACCGACGACCTCACCGTCAGCGGCAGCGGCCGGTACGTGCGGATGTACGGCACCGTCCGGGCCACCGGCTGGGGTTACTCGCTCTGGGAGTTCGCCGTGAACACCACCGGTGGGGGCACCACCATCCCGGGTGGCGGGTCGCTCGGGCCCAACGTGATCACCTTCGACCCGTCGATGTCCGCCGCCACCATCCAGGGCCAGCTCGACTCGGTCTTCCACACCCAGGAGTCGAATCAGTTCGGCACCCAGCGGTACGCCCTGATGTTCAAGCCGGGTGACTACTCCGGGATCAACGCCCAGATCGGCTTCTACACCTCGATCATGGGGCTCGGCCGGAACCCCGGCGACGTCCGCATCCACGGCGACATCACCGTCGACGCGGGCTGGTTCAACGGGAACGCCACCCAGAACTTCTGGCGCTCGGCGGCCAACATGCAGGTCTTCCCGTCCGCCGGGTTCACCCGCTGGGCGGTCTCCCAGGCGGCGCCGTTCCGCCGGATGGACATCCAGGGCGACCTGAACCTGGCCCCGAACGGCTACGGCTGGGCCAGCGGCGGGTACATCGCCGACAGCCGGGTGACCGGCACCCTGCAGCCCTACTCGCAGCAGCAGTGGTACACCAGGGACAGCAACATCGGCGGCTACCTCAACGCCGTGTGGAACATGGTCAACTCCGGGGTCGTCGGCGCGCCGGCCAACAGCTTCCCCAACCCGCCGTACACCACCCTCGGGCAGACCCCGGTCAGCCGGGACGTGCCGTACCTGTATCTCGATTCGGCCGGCAACTACAACGTCTTCGTCCCGTCGACCCGTACGAACGCCTCCGGCGCCTCCTGGCTGGGCGGCTCCACCCCCGGCACGTCGGTGCCGTTGAGCCAGTTCTACGTCGCCCACCCCGGCGACAGCGCCGCCACCATCAACGCGGCCCTGGCGCAGGGCCTGAACCTGCTGTTCACCCCGGGCATCTACCCGGTCAGCGAGACGATCACGGTCAACCGGGCGAACACGGTGGTCCTGGGCATCGGCTACCCGACCCTGATCCCGCAGAACGGCGTCACCCCGATGACCGTCGCCGACGTCGACGGGGTCCGGCTGGCCGGCATGCTCTTCGACGCCGGCCCGATCAACTCGCCGGTGCTGCTCCAGGTCGGCACGGCCGGCTCGACCGCCGGCCACGCTGCCAACGCCACCTCGATCCAGGACGTCTTCTTCCGGATCGGCGGCGCGGGCGCCGGCAAGGCGACCACCAGCCTGGTGGTCAACCAGAACGACGCCCTGATCGACCACATCTGGGCCTGGCGGGCCGACCACGGCACCGGCGTCGGCTGGACCGTGAACACCGCCGACACCGGCCTGATCGTCAACGGGAACAACGTCACCGCACTCGGCCTGTTCGTCGAGCACTACCAGAAGTACGAGGTGATCTGGAACGGCAACAACGGGCGGACCATCTTCTTCCAGAACGAGCTGCCGTACGACCCGCCCAGCGCGTCGGCCTGGATGAACGGGTCGATGGTCGGCTACGCCGCGTTCAAGGTGGCCAACGCGGTCACCTCGTTCGAGGGGTGGGGGATGGGCAGCTACTGCTACTTCAACGTCGATCCGACCATCGCCGCCTACCACGGCTTCGAGGCGCCGACCGCCGGCGGCGTACGGTTCCACGACCTGCTCACCGTCTCGCTGGGCGGCAACGGGAAGATCACCCACGTCATCAACGACACCGGCGCCACGGCGCAGGGCACGGACACCGTGCCGGTGAACGTGGTCAGCTATCCCTGACCGGGTGCGGGGGCGACGCGCGCCGTCGCCCCCGCACCCCTGTCGACGGGGCGGTCCGGTAGCGGCGGCCGGGTCAGCCCGCGCCCCGACACTCCGGGCCGGGACCGGTCCAGCCCGTGGAGGTCGGCATTCCGACGGCCCGGGGCCCGACCGCGGCATGGATAAACGCCTTGTCGCCTTGTTGGAGCGTGCCTAGTGTGCGTTGATGCTCTCGCGAATGCTGACGGTGACCTTCGATGCGCACGACCCGGCTCGCCTGGCGCGGTTCTGGGCCGGTGTGCTCGGCCGGGAGGTGGTCGAGGAGTCCAGCGGCGCGTTGCTGCCCGGCGATGACACCCAGCTCGGCCTTCGGTTCGTCCCGGGCCGGGCGGAGCAGGTGGGGCCGAGCCGCCGCATGCACCTGCACCTGACCAGCGCCAGCCCCGCCGACCAGCAGCACACGGTGGCGACGGTGCTGGGGCTCGGCGGCGGCCACCTCGATGTCGGGCAGCGTCCGGAGGAGGGGCACGTGGTCCTGGCCGACCCCGAGGGCAACGAGTTCTGTGTGATCGAGTCGGGCAACTCCTTCCTCGCCGGGTGCGGCCTGCTCGGGGAGCTCGCCTGCGACGGCACCCGGGAGGTCGGCCTGTTCTGGGGCGAGGCGCTGGGCTGGCCGCTGGTGTGGGACCAGGACCAGGAGACCGCGATCCAGTCACCGCACGGCGGCACGAAGGTCGCGTGGGGAGGCCCGCCCGTGGCCCCGAAAGAGGTGCCGAACCCGCAGCGTTTCGACCTCGCCCCGGCCGGCGGCGACCAGCAGGCGGAGGTCGACCGGCTGGTCTCCCTCGGGGCCACTCGGCTCGAGGTCGGCGAGGATGCCGCCGTAATCCTGGCCGATCCCGACGGCAACGAGTTCCGCGTGACCGCGAACTGACCTGTATGTCGGCACCCCTCGTTGTCGGCATCGACCACGTGAGGATGACCGTCAGCCACGGACCCCGGGGCAGTGCGGCGGTGGACGCTGTGTGTCATCTGTCCGAGCGGCACGGCTTGGTCAGCTACGACCCGCAGGGCGACGAGGTCACTGGCCTGCGTCAGGACTACCGGACCGCCGAGCCGCTGGGTGACCAGAGCGGCAGGTTGATGGTGGGTGGTGGGCGAGGGCTACCGGGTTGCGGTGCCAGGGCGGCTCGCCGACCCCGGTGATCCGCACCCCGCCCCACGGGTCGACCTCGGTGAGCCGGGCCCGGGCGCTCCGGTCTCCGACGCGTACCTCCACGTCGCGGCGGCCGGACCGGAGCAGCCGGACGATCCGGGGCTCGGGCTCGACCCGCGCGGCCCAGTGGAAGCGGCCGTCGACCGGCTCCCAGCGTCCGGTGCCGTGCAGCCGCACCGCGGTGCCGGCGATCCACGCCGGACCGTGCCAGCTCACGGCGCGATCCGCTCGTGCGCGCGGGTCAGCTCCGCCGGGAGGTCCGCGCCGCGCCGGACGCCCTCGATGCCGCTCCACAGCAGCGTGGTCAGGTAGTCGGTGAGCGCGGCCCGCCGGATCGGCTGGCCGTGCGTGGTCCACCAGTCGCCGACCGCCTGCACGAACCCGACCAGGCCGTACGCCCACGGCTCGGCGGGACCGGCGTCGAGGCCGAGGGCGCGCAGCCGGTCGCCGATCACCCGGGCCAGCCCGGCGGCCACCTGCCGGCTGGTGCCGGCGACGACCTGCTGGATGCCGGGGTGGCCGGCCTGGTGCAGCAGGAAACGGTAGAGGGTGGGCTCCGACTCGACGATCCGCAGGTACGCGTCGATGGTCGTCTCGACCAGGGCGCGCTCCTCGCGGACCTGCTCGACGGCGGGGGCGATGCTGTCGACGACCCGGGCCGCCACCACCTCGCTGACCGCGAGCCACAGCTGCGACTTGTCGGCGAAGTAGCGGTAGAGGACGGGCTTGGTCACCCCCGCCGTGGCCGCCACCTGGTCCATGTCCACCTGCGGCCCGTGCCGCAGCAGCGCCTGCACGGCCGCCCCGATCAGCTCCTGCCGGCGCTGTTCGCGGTGCTCGGCCCAGCGGTCCCGCCGGCCGGTGCGCCGGGGCGTGGGCGGCCCGTGCGGGGTGTCGGGTCCATTGACATCGGTGGAGGTGGGCTGCATGCTACCACTCGTAACAGTTACTGGAAGTTACGTCAACAGGGAGGCGTCATGGAGAGCGGCTTCCCCCGCGAGGCGGTGGCCACCCGGCTGCTCACCGCCTCGGTGCGTACCAGCTACGAACCCACTGTGGACATCGACTGGGCGGCGCCGGTCCGGCCGGGGGCGTACTGGCTGCCGCCGGAGCGCAGCAGCCTCTACGGCACGCCGCTGTGGCAGCGGCTGGGCGAGGAGCAGCGGATCGAGCTGACCAAGCACGAGGCGGCCAGCGCGGCCAGCGCCGGGATCTGGTTCGAGACGATCCTCATGCAGATGCTGGTCCGGCACTACTACGACGCCGACCCGACGAGCCGGCACGCCCAGTACGCGCTCACCGAGATCGCCGACGAGTGCCGGCACTCCATCATGTTCGGCCGGCTGATCGAGGCCACCGGCTGCCCGGTCTACCGGGCCGACCCGCTCGACCATCTCCTCGGCCGGTGGCTCAAGGCCACCGCAACCGGGCCGCAGATGTACGCGGCCATCCTCATCGCCGAGGAGATCCTCGACGCGTTCCAGCGGGAGATCATGGCCGACGAGTCGCTCCAGCCGCTGATCCGGATGGTCTCCCGGATCCACGTGGTGGAGGAGGCCCGGCACGTGCGCTTCGCCCGGGACGAGCTGACCCGCCAGGTCGAGGCCGCCGGGCCGCTCGCCCTGAACTACGCGCGGCTGGTCGTCGGCCGCGCCGCGTACCTCATCACCCGCCGCCTGGTCCACCCGCGGGCGTACGCGGCGGTCGGCATCACGCCCGCGGCCGGCCGGGCCGCCGCCCGGGCGAACCCGCACTGGCGGGCGACCCTGCGCTGGTCCGCGCAGCGGGTCCTCGACCACCTGACCGGCCTGGGCCTGGTGGCCGGGCCGGGCCGGCTGCTCTGGGTGCGGGCCGGCCTGCTCGACCGGTGACGACGACCGGCGGCGGCCCACCTGGGGAGGGTCGCCGCCGGTACCGGGTCAGGCGGTGGGGAAGTCGTCCGGGGTGCGGATGCGGTTGCGCAGGAAGTTGCCCGACTCGGTCAGCACCGAGGTGCCGGCGTAGGTGCCGCCGGAGCAGGTGCCCGGCTTGAACGCCGCGCTGCCCTCGCTCGCGTCGGAGTACGTCCAGTTCGCGTAGCTGATCTTCAGCTGGTCGAGCAGGTCGAGCCAGGCGGTGCTGCTCGCCGTGTCGACCGCGCCGTCACCGGTGTAGGTGACCGTGCCGAACTCGGTGACGAACAGCGGGAGCCGGGCCGCGGCCCGCCGCACCTCGTTGCGGTAGTTGTCCCTGTGGGACGCGGCGTAGAAGTGGAACGTGTACATGATGTTGTCCGCCCGCACCGGGTTGTTGACGATCTCGTCGGAGTTGCCTCCCTCGGAGACGCCCAGCGAGGACCACCCGCGGGTGCCGACGACGACCACCGCGTCCGGGTCGTTCGCCCGGATCACCGGGATGACCTGCTCGGCGTAGCTTCTGATGGTCGACCAGCTCACGCCGTTGGGCTCGTTGGTGATCTCGTAGATCACGTTCTTTCTGGCGGCGTTGCGTGCCGAGACCGCGGCGAAGAAGGTCTTGGCCCGGTCCAGGTTGTACATCGGGTCACCCGGGGTCAGCGTGTGGAAGTCGATCAGCGCGTACATGCCACGCGCCTCCGCCTTGTCCACCAGCGTGTTCACCTGGTTGGTGAAACCGGTCGGGTTGGTCTCGTAGCCCTGCTCCTGCACGTACATCGAGATGCGCAGCAGGTCGGCCTGCCAGTCGTCGGCCAGGGCGTTGAGGGATGCGTCGTTGTAGCACTGGGCGAACCACTGCAACCCGTGGGTGCTCATGCCGCGCAGCTGGATCGGCTTGCCGTACTGGTTGCAGAGGTTGACCCCGCAGACCCGCAGCTGGCCGTTGATCGCCACCGGCGTGGTGCCGGTGGGTGGCGGGGTGGTGGGCGGCGGGGTGGTCGGCGGGGGAGCGGTGGGCGGGGGAGTGGAGGTCGGTGGCGGGGTGGTGGGCACGATCCCGCCGGTGCAGGTCGTGCCGTTCAGGGTGAACGAGATCGGGGACGGGTTGGCGCTGGTCCACGACCCGTTGAACCCGATGGTGGTGCTCGCGCCGGTGGCCAGCGTGCCGTTGTAGTCCAGATTGCGCGCGGTGACCGCGCTGCCGCTCTGCTGGTACGTCGCCGACCAGCCCTGGACGACCCGCTGCCCCGGGTCGGGGAAGGTGAAACCCAGGGCCCAGTTGTTCACCGGGTCGCCCAGGTTCTTGATGCTGACGGTGGCGGTGAAACCGCCCGGCCAGGAATTGGTGGTGTAGGTGACGGCGCAGCCGGTCGCCGCCATGGCGTTCGTCATCGGCAGCAAGGCGGTCGCGGCCAGGGCGAGCGCGCCGACGGCACCGCCCACGAGCAGGCCGCGCCGGGACGGGCGGGGAATCGAGATCATGCGGGATCGTCCCATCTGGTGGGTGGCGGTGACTGGACGGTGCCCGTCGTGAACTCGCCCGGAAAGTTCGACGCGGCAACCTCGGGAGCGCTCCCACGCAGAGGGTAGAGCGGACCGACCCATCGATGCAACCGGTGGCCGCCCGCGGGGAACCGCCCGTTGCGGTCAGCGGCAGCAACTGGCCGTCGCCCGCGCGCTCGTCACCCGCCCGCGCCTACTGCTGCTCGACGAGCGACCGACGGCATCCAACCGTCGGCGGTGGCCGAGATTCAGGACCTGATCGCGGCGTGGCCGCGGCTCACTGGCGCTCGCGGCGCCCGCTGTACAGGCCCAGTGCGTTGCAGACGTCGAAGACCCCCGGCACGTCCCAGGCGAGTTCACCCGCGGCCTGCCTGGCCTGCCGGTCGGCGACCGTCCCGCTGAGGATCACCACCCGGTTCTGCACGCGGACCGCGATGCGCTGCCGGCGGGTGGTCCAGTCGATACTCAACCGCTGCGCCACCAGGGCGGCGAGGCGGATGTCCTCGCTGTCCGGTTCCGGCTCGTCGCCGGCGAACGGGAACTCGGGGTACGGCCAGGGCATCACCACGGGGGATCTCCTTGCTGTGGGGGTGGGGGCGGGATCGTCCGACCGGTGCCGGCCGGACGGCGGGGTCAGCGTGGAGCGGATCGGACCGCCACCGGGTCGGCCGACCCGCTCAGCGCGCGGGTACGGCTGTCGAAGATCGGGAACAGTCCGTCCAGCCGCATGGTGTGCAGCACGGTGAGCACGAACCGGGACGGCGCCACCAGGCACAACCGCCGGCCGCGCTGCCGGGCGTCGCGGTGCGCGCGGACCAGCAGCCCGAGCCCGGTCGGGTCGATCACCGCGACCTCGGTCAGATCCACGAGTTCCCGCTCGCCGACGGCGACCGTCTCGGCGAGGGCCCGACGTACCGGGTCGACCGGGTCGACGTCCCGCGCCGCGGCATCGTGGCCGATCTCGTCCAGGTAGTCGACGCCGAGCCCGTCGTCGGTCGCGGCGGGCACGCTGCACCGGGGGCAGTGGTGCGGCCCGGAGGCGAACGGCGAGCCCACCCAGTCGTTCTCGAACACCAGCGTCCAGACCACCTCGGCGTCGGGCAGGGTGCATCCGGCGCCGGTGACCGTGTCGCCGCACCCGTCGCAGATGAGCGTCATCAACTGGTCTGCGGGAACGACCGTCACGGCCACTCCTTTCGGCCCGTGCCCGGCCCGGTCGGACGACTCTTCCGGGCCGGGGTCGGCGGGCGGGTCGACCCGTCCGAGCCCGGCCGGCCGGCCGTCACCGCGGCCAGCACGACCGCGACCGCGGCGAACCCGGACTGCACGATCAGCGGCAGCACCGTCAGCCGTGTCCGGTCGACGCCGACGAGGCCGACGACGATGGCGCCGAGCAGCGCCGCGGCGACCCCCAACGCGAGGGTCAGCCAGACCGGAGCGGCCGTCCGCCCCGGCACGACGAGGCGTCCGAGCGCGCCGACGACGAGTCCGACAACGAGCGCGCCCACGAGCGTGGTCCCGTTCACGGCTCCTCCTCAGCGGGGCGTTGCGACCCGGGCCCGACCGCGTGCCGGCGGGCCGGATGTGGGCTCGCTCGCGGCCCCGCCCACCGGCGCGCCGGACGTGGGCTCGCTCGCGACGGGCCGGGGCGGTCGGGGGGTGTGGACGATCGGCACGGTCTCGCCCAGCCGGGCGGTCTCGAGGATGCGTTGGATGCGGGGGTTCGGGTTGCGGACGGTGAGGGTGGCGCGACGGCGCGCCATCCGGCGGTGCACGTCCAGCAGCAGCGCGATGGCCGCGGCGTCTACGTGTCGGCACTCGGCCAAGTCGATGGTCACCTCCCGGGGATGCAGGGCCAGGACCCGGTCGAGGACCACGGCCACCTCCGACAGCCGGGCGAGGTCCAGCTCCTCGGTGATCTCCACCTCGACCAGTGGCACGGCGCACTCCTGCGGAGACTGCGGGGGAGCGGTCATCGGTCGGCTTCCTTGACGTCGGGTCAGGTTCGTCCACCACTGTCCGCAGCGATCTTGGAGGTCGTCCCGCGGTTGTGTGTCAGTTCGGTGACAAAATCCGGGAGCGGCTGACACGGTTGGGTGACCGGGCCTCGGCCAGGGATGATGCGAACATGACGGCCGTACTGGTGATCGAGGACGACGACCGGATCCGGCTCGCGCTGCTGCTCGCTCTCGAGGAGGAGGGCTACACGGCGTACGGGGCCGGGACCGCCGAGGAGGGGCTGCGTCGGCAGCGGGAGACCCCGGCGGACTACGTGCTGATCGACCTGATGCTCCCCGGTATCGACGGCTTCGAGTGCATCCGGCAGCTGCGCCGCGACGACGACGTGCCGGTTGTTGTGGTCAGCGCCCGGGACGACACCCATGACATCGTCGCGGCGCTGGAGGCTGGCGCGGACGACTACGTTGTCAAGCCGGTCGCCATCAAGGAACTCTCCGCGCGGCTGCGAGCCCTGCGCCGGCGAGGCCGCTCCACCGCGGTGCCCGCCCAGATCTTCGGCGAGTTGGAGATCAGCCCGGAGGCCGGTGAGGTGCGCCGCGCGGGCCAGCCGGTCGCGGTGACCCGCACCGAGTTCCGCCTGCTGTGTGAGCTGGCCGAGCACGCCGGCCGGGTGCTGTCCCGGCAGCAGTTGCTGCGACGCGTCTGGGGCTACGACACCGGGGACGAGCGCCTGGTCGACGTGCACGTGGGCCGCCTCCGGCAGAAGATCGAACCCGACCCGGCCAACCCCCGCCACCTGGTCACGCTGCGGGGCCTCGGCTACAAGATGCAACGATGACCCGGCTCGGCCTGCGTGCCCGGGTGACTGCGGCGTTCGCCGTCGGCGCGCTGCTGCTCGCGGCGTCGATGGCGCTGTTCTCCTACGACCTGACCCGCCGCTCCCTGCTCGAGGAGCGGGAACGCACCGCTGTCCGGGCCGCCTACTACGACGCCGCCGTGGTCCGCTCGGGGCTGGACACCGACAGCCCGGACGTGGTGGCCGTGCTCCGGTCGCTGGACACCGGCAGCAGCCGCCGACCCCTGCTGCACCTGTCCGACGGCTGGTACGCCCGCACCGCCGAGATCGGCGGCAGGGCGATCCCGGCCGAGCTGCAGCACCTGGTCCGCAGCGGCCAGCCGGGCGTGCAGCGGGTCCGGATCGACGGGCAGCCCACCCTGCTGGTCGGCATCCCGCTCTCCGGCGGGGTGGGCTACTACGAGCTGACCTCGCTGCGCGAGGTCGAGGAGACGCTCCAGGTGGTGGGGCTGGCCCTGACCGCGGTCGCCATCATGGTCGCCGGGGCCGGCGCCGCGCTCGGCTGGTACGCCACCCGGCACAGCGTTCGCCCGCTGACCGCGGTCGCGGACGCGGCCGAGCGGATCGCCGCCGGGGACTTCACCACCCGGCTGGACCCCACGACCGACCCGGATCTCACCCGCCTCTCCAGTTCGTTCAACCACATGGTCGACCAGCTGGTGCGCCGGAACGAACGGGACCGCCGGTTCGCCGCCGACGTCAGCCACGAACTGCGCTCACCGTTGCAGACCCTCGCCGCCGCCGCCAGCGTGCTGACCCGTCGGCGCGGGCACCACGACGAACGGACCGCGACGGCCGCCGGTCTGGTCGCCGACGAGGTGGCCCGGTTCCAGCGCCTGGTCGACGACCTGATCGACCTCGCCCGCACCGAGCAGCCCGCGCAGCGGGAGAGCGTGGACATCGGGGTGCTGGCGCGGGATGCCTGCCGGGCCCGCGCGCTGCCGGAGCAGCTCGTCCAGGTGCGCGCCGGGACCCTGACCGAGTGGCGAGTCGACCGGCGACGGGTCGAGCAGATCCTGCTCAACCTGCTGGACAACGCGGTCAGCTACGGCGGCGGACCGGCCGCCGTACGGCTGTCCCTCGATGACGACGGCGTCGGGGTGATCGACGTCGAGGACGATGGTCCCGGCGTGCCGGACACCGACCGGGAGATCATCTTCGACCGCTTCGTACGGGGCCGCGCCGCCCACGCCCGGGCCGGCACTGACGGCACCGGGCTCGGGCTGGCGCTGGTGGCCCAGCACGCCGCCGCCCACGGCGGCCGGGCGACCGTCGTCGACCGGGAGCCACGGGGTGCCCGGTTCCGGGTCGAGCTGCCGGAGGTGCGATGATGCGCCGCCACGTCGCGTCGGTCCTGCTCGTGGCGCTGCTGAGCGGCTGCGGCGTGCCGGTCGACGCCACGCCGCGGTCGGTGTCGGCCCCGCCCGGTACCTTCCCGACCCCGGCGGCCACGGCGACCACCGAATCCGACGGTCGGGTCGACGAGACCCTCTGCTTCGTCCGGGACAACGGGTTGGAGGCGGTCACCCGCCGGGTCGACGGCGTCTCCGGCGTCGACACCCAGCTGCAGCACCTGCTCACCGGCCCGGACGACACGGAACGGGAACGCGGCCTCGCCACCGCGCTGCCGGGCACGGTCACCGTCGCGGGGGCCAGCGCCACCGGGACTGTGGCGATGATCGACGTGCGGGAGGCCGGCGAGGAGACCGGCCGCAGCGACGAGGTGCTCGCCTTCGGGCAGATCGTCTGCACCCTGACCCACCGCGCGGACGTCGACAGCGTCGCGTTCCGCCGGGACGGCCAGCCGCTGGAGGTGCCCCGCGCGGACGGGTCGCTCTCCTCGCTGCCGCTCACCGCCGCCGACTACCGGCCGTTGCTGCGCCGCTGACCGGCCCCTCGATCGCCGGGGGCCCGGTCTTGGGCCGGCCGCCAACCGGCCGGGCGCGCGGTGGACCGGGGGAGGGCGGCCGGGCCGTGCGGACCGGTGCCTGCCCTGTCATGACCGGTGCGCTGTGGTCCCCGTCGCACCCCGAGCGACGCTTCGGGGGGAAGATTGTCCAGATGTAACCGCTATATCCATCGTCCGTTCGGTTGATCAGGCGGCAGCCTTTGGTTTAGTGTGGCTGGCACGACCGGTGTGGAGGGGTAACCGTTCTCCTCAGGACAGGAAGGGCAGTATGACCACGACGACCATCGCGCCGACGACGACCACCGACGTGCACCGCGCTGCGGTGACCGGCGAGGAGTCCCGCGCCAGCGAGTTGATCGCCGCCCTGTCCGCGCTGCCCGAGGGGCATCCGGACCGGCCGGCGCTGCGTAACCAGGTCATCGAGGCGTGGCTACCGTTGGCCAACCACCTCGCCGCCCGTTACAGCGGCCGGGGCGAGCCGGTCGGCGATCTGGCCCAGACCGCGGCCCTCGGCCTGATCAAGGCGGTGGACCGGTTCGACGCCTCCCGTGGCGTGGACTTCGCGGGCTTCGCGATCCCGACCATCCTCGGCGAGATCAAGCGGCACTTCCGGGACCGCACCTGGAACATCCGGGTGCCGCGGCGCCTGCAGGAGCTGCGGCTGCGCATCTCCGAGGCGAACAGCACCCTCACCCAGACGCTCAACCGGGCACCCACCGTCGCGGACATCGCCGCCCACCTCGACCTCACCGAGGAAGAGGTCCTCGAGGGCCTGGAAGGCGCCCGCGCCTACAACGCCGTCTCGCTGTCCACCCCGATCGGCGACGGTGACAGCGCCACCGAGCTCGGCGACACCCTCGGCACCGAGGACAACGAGTACGAGCTGGCGGAGCTGCGGGCCTCGCTCGGCCCGGCCCTGGCCACGCTCGACGAGCGGGAGCAGAAGATCCTGACCCTGCGCTTCTACGGCAACCTGACGCAGAGCGAGATCGCCACCCGGGTCGGCGTGTCCCAGATGCACGTTTCCCGGCTGCTCGCCCGCGCGCTGACCAAGCTGCGCGGCCAGCTCACCGAAGCCTGATCCGCCGCCGCCCACGCACCGTCACCCGGCTCCCCCGGGTGACGGTGCGTCTTTCTACCCTGCTGCCCGCGCCCGGTCGACGGTCAGGGGCCGGCGGCCCGCCCGTTGTCCGGGGCGCGGGCGTCCGCTCGGAGTGCGACGGTGGCGGTGGTGCCGGGGGACAGCAGGAGCGTCCGGTCCCGGACCGTCACCGGGACCGGCGGGTCCGCGCCCGGACCCGCCGCGATCCGCAGCTGCTCGTGGTCGACGTGTAGCACCAGCAGCCGGTTGCGGTAGCGGAGCACGCAGTCGAGCTGGTCCATTCCCTCCGGAAGCAGCGGGTCGAGGCGCAGCACGTCGCCCCGGACCTCCAGCCCGGTGTAGCAACGTTGCAGGATGTCCAGCGTGCCGGCGGTGGCGCCGAGGTGGATGCCTTCCCCGGTCGAGCTGTGTTCCGGGTCCGCCAGGTCGGTGTCGAGCGCGTCGAGCAGCATGTCGAAGGACCGCCGGCGGTCGGTGCGGGCCAGCACCCACGCGTGCACGATCCGGCTCAGTGTGGAGCCGTGGGTGGTGCGGTAGAGGTAGTGGTCGACCGTGGCGGGTATCCGCGCCGGGTCGAAGCTGTAGCCCATGCTTTGTACCAGCGCGGTCAGCTCCTCGGCGCCGAACAGGTACAGCAGCATCAGCACGTCGGCCTGCTTGGAGATCTTGTAACGGTTCGGGTCGTCGCCCTCGGCCTGCAGCAGCGGGCCGAGCAGCCGCAGGTCGCCGTACCGCCGCCGGTACCGGTCCCAGTCCAGCTCGGTCAGGTCGCCGTACCCGTCGAACTGGGCGAGGATGCCGTCCGGCAGGAAGATGAGCCGCAGCCGGCGGGCGATGTGTCGCCAGCGCCGGAGCTCGTCGGCCGTGACGGTCGCGGTACGCCACGGAGCCGCGCCCGGGTGCCGGTCCCGGATCGCGCATGCCTGGTCCGCGCGGGCCAGCACCCACGCCACCATCACATTGATGTACGCGCAGTTGTCCAGCCCCTGTCCGGCACGGCCGGGGTAGCCGTCGTGGTACTCGTCGGGCCCCATCACGCCCCGGATGTCGTAGCGGTCCTCGGCCGGGTCGTAGGTGGCCTGGCCGGCCCAGAAACGAGCCGCCTCGACCAGCAGCTCCACACCGAGTTCGGTGAGGAAGGACAGGTCACCGGTCGTTTCCCAGAACCGCCACACCGAGTAGGCCACCGCGAGGTTCACGTGGTGCTGCCGGCCGGTGTGGTCGTCCAGCCACTCGCCGGTGACCGGGGAGGGGGATCGGGACGGGCTCTCGTCCCGGCCGCTGGTGGCGCTCTGCCAGGGAAACAGCGCGCCGGCCATGCCCGCGGCGGCCGCCTGCCGACGGGCTGCCGGCAGGCGTCGGTACCGGTACTCCAGCAGCGCCCGGGTCAGCTCCGGCAGGCGCAGGTTCAGGTACGGGTAGACGAACAGCTCGTCCCAGAACACGTGCCCGTGGTAGCCCTCGCCGTGCAGTCCGCGGGCCGGCACCCCGGCGTCCAGGCCGATCGTGTGCGGCGACAGCGTCTGCAGCAGATGGAAGGTCTGCACGCGCAGCGGCAGCTGCCAGACGTGCTCCTCGCCGATGTCGAGCCGGAACCGCGCCCACAGTCGGGCCCACGCCGCCGCGTGCTCGGTCAGCAGCGCGTCGAACGTTCCGGCCCAGCGCACCTCCGCGCACGCCGCGGTCAGCGGGTCGTGCACCGCCCGATCGCGCCCGCAGTACACCGCGACCGTCTTGGCCACGGTCACCGGTTCCCCGGCGGCCACGTCGATCCCGAGCGTCTCGGCCACGTCGTGGACGCCCCGGTTCACGGTACGGGTGGTGCGGGTGCCGGCGCGGTCGCCGACGCCGACCGAGGTTCGGGCCGTGACCGCGACCGGTTGCCGCGAGCCGGTCGTCTGGGCGGTCAACCAGAGCACCTCACCGTCCTCGCCGCCGTCGATGTCGGTGAGATGCCGTCCGCAGGCGCCGACCGGGGCCGCCGTGTTCGCGTTGGTCACCCCGCCGTCGATGCCCGATCTGACCTCCAACCGGCCCGACCAGTTCTCCGCGACGATGCTCGTCTCGAGCGCGGCGAGGTGGGGGTTCGCCATCGACACCAGTCGCCGCTGGCGGAGCCGGGTCCGCCGCTGGTCGCGGTCGGCGACCAGGACCTCTCGCAGGTAGACACCGCGGCGCAGGTCCAGCAGCCGGTGCTCGTGCATCCGTCGGGCGCGGTCCGGGGCGTACCAGTCGCCGCCGGCGGGGCGGAAGGTCAACGGCAGCCAGTTCGGCAGGTTGACGATGCTCTCCTCGCCGTCGGGTCGGCCCTCGCCGCCGATCAGCCGGTTGTGGAAGCCCGCCAGGTAGCTGCCCGGGTACCGGACCCCGTCGGCCGACGCCTCCGGCGCCGCGCCCCGGGTGGCCAGGTATCCATTGCCCAGGGTCAGCATGGTCTCCCGGGTGCCTTCCGCCGCCGGGTCGCCGCCCTGGTAGCCCAGCACCCACGCCGCGGGCAGGTCCTCCCGGCACAGCTCGCACCCGGGGTCCGGGTCCACCCGCGGGGTGGACGGCATCCGGGTCACCGGGCCCGGGGGAGGCGGCAAAGCCGGGCGACCTGGTCGGCGGCGAGTGCCACCGCTGGCCGCCGGTCCGGTCCACGGCTGACCACCGAGGTCGGGGCCTCTGGTGAGGTTTGCACCAGTAAAGAATATTGACGTACCGGGTCGCCCGGGCCGGATGTCCGGTCTCGGGACCTGCCCGGCGGATCGTCGTCGGGACCCGGGTGGCGCTCCGCCGACTCTTGACGCCGTGCGGCGTCAGCGACCCCGGGCCCGGATCGCTGCGGCGCGTCGTAGCGCCACAGCTGCGGCACGGTCCGGAGGATGCCTGCGACGGCGACGATGGTCAGCACCCCGCCCACCGAGATCGCCCAGCGTGGTCCCCATGCCGCCCCCGCAACGCCGTGCAGTACGTTGGCCAGCTGCGGGCCGCCCATCGTGACGACGACCATGGCACCCTCGATCCGGCCGCGCAGCGCGTCGTCGGTGTGCGCCTGGCTGATGGCCCGGCGGAACGTGCTCAGCACGAAGTTCGCGCCCCCGCCGGCCAGCAGGGTGACGGCAGCCAGCCACAGCCGGGGCGCCAACCCCAGCAGCACGACCGTCACGCCCCACGCGACGGCGGCGGACGCCAGCAGCACACCGTGCCGCCGGGCACGGGTGAACCCGCCCGACACCAGCCCGACCGCGAACACGCCGGCCGGGTAGCTGGCGTAGAGCACACCAAGCTGGAAGCCGCCCCCGGCCGCACCACCGAACTCCCGCTGGGCCAGCTCCGGATAGAGCGCCCACGGGGCCCCGAACACCATCGCGGCGAGGTCCACCCCGATCAGCGCCACCAGCAGCCGCCGGGAGAACAGGTAGTCGAAACCGTCCAGCAGCTGACGGGCCACCGGCCGCCGGCCCACTGCGCTCGCGTGAACCGGTGCGTCGCCGGGCGGTACGACCGTGGGCGCGGGGGGCGGAAGCGGCGGGAGCCGGAACACCGACCACGCGACGACCAGCAGCGCCAGCGTGTCCAGGAGATACAACCTGCCCAGTCCCACCACCGGGATCAGCACCCCGGCCAGCAGCGGACCCACGATCGACCCGGTGTACCGGACCAGCGAGCTCAAACCGTTCGCGGCGGCCAGCAGGTCGGCCGGTACCACGCGGGGCACGGCCGCGCCCATCCCTGCCATGATCGCTCCGTAGCTGAGGCCCTGGCAGGCGACCAGTGCCATCAGTACCGGCGCCGACCGCAGGTCCAGCGCCGCCTGCGCCCACAGCCCCACGTAGGTCACCGCCAGAGAGCCGTCGGCGAGCAGTAGCAGCCGGCGCCGGTCCACCGTGT
The DNA here is from genome assembly GCF_047200535.1 of Micromonospora mangrovicola. Taxonomy (NCBI): domain Bacteria; kingdom Bacillati; phylum Actinomycetota; class Actinomycetes; order Micromonosporales; family Micromonosporaceae; genus Micromonospora; species Micromonospora mangrovicola. Next base: position 60,830 of record NZ_JBJZOG010000028.1, read on the forward strand.
CAGCGAGGGCGCCGCCCCACAATGCCGAGAGCACCAGCGCGACCAGCGACACCGCCGCCGAGGCCCCTACGGTCGCCGACGAGCCGGTCACCGCGAACAGTTGCGTGGGAACGGCCAGCCCGCTGAACGATCCGCCCACCGCGGCGATCACCGACGCGATCCACAGTCGCCGGTACGCCGGGATGGCCAGCGGGCGCCGGTCCACCAGGTATCCGCCCAGCTTCCGTCCCCGGGTGCTCCCGCCGGCTCCGCCATCGGTTCCGGTTGCCGTCGTCGACGGTCGCATGCCCATACCCCTCCGGTCGGCCCGTGCCGGCGGTGGCCGGCGCCGACGATGCTGTGGCCTGACCCAGGGGAAAGGTCCAGCACCCCTCCGGTCCGGAAGGGCTGCGTCCGGTGGTTCACGGGCTGACCGGCCGGTGGAGCCGCGACGATCCGGACGGTACTTGATCTACGATGATCTTTGTGGTATTATGTCCAGTTCTGGCTGGTAGCGTCGGCGGCGTTTCCCGTACCTGTCGCGCCATCCTCGGCGCGGTTCACGGAAGGACCCGCCACGTGCCGGAGACATCCACCCTCGACACCCGCGTCCGCGACTTCCTGGCCGTCTTCTCGCCGGCCACGGACCCGGCGGACGTCGGGGCCCTGGGCGCCTGCTTCGCCGATCCGTTCCTGCTGGCCGACGAGACCGGCGCCCGGCCGGTGCCACGCGCCGCCTTCCTCGCCGCCCTGCCCCGCCGGACGCGGCTGTTCGCCGACGCCGGGCTGGGTCCGGCGACGCTGACCGGCCTCACCTGTCGCCGCCTCGACGACCGTTACGTGCTGGCCCGCACCGACTGGGACGCCCCGCGGGTCGCCGGCGGCGCGCCCGTCCGGCTGGCGTCCTCGTACCTGCTGCACGACGACGGTGACCGGTTCCGCGTGGTGCTCTACCTCAACCACCAGGGACTGCCGGGCGCCTGACCCTGCCGTGGCCGTACCCGGTCGCCCCGGCCGGCGGATCGCCCGCCGGTCGGGGCGACCGTCGGCTCACCAGGGCGCCGGGGCCGGCGGCGCGACGACCGGCGGACGGTCGTCGCAGGTGATGGTGTTGGGTAGCAGCCAGGGAGCGAGCCAGCCACCGTCGTTGCCACCGAGGTCGGTGAGCTGGAACTCGGACCCGGCCGGGGTGAAGTGGAACGAGCCGCAGTTGTTGACCCCGACCGCTCCGACGTTGCGGGCGTCGACGTTCGCGAAGGACGCCGATCCCGCGGTACGGGCGCTGACCACCGAGGTGCCGGTGCCGTCGACCCGGACGTCCCGGAAGTGCACGTTGCTGATCGAGACGGTGTCCTTCACCGGCCAGTCGCTGACCAGCATGATCGCGTTGTACGTGTTGTCGAGGAAGGCGTCGCCGACGACCTGGATGTCCGCGTCGATGCTGCGGTCCAGCGCGTAGAACCAGATGGCGCCGAGGCCGATGTTCCAGTTCAGCTCGTAGGAGCCGGCGCGAACCGTGGTGTTGTCGGTGATCCACAGGTGTCCGGTGAACGGCTCGGCGCCGAACCTGGAGCCGACCTGGATGGCGCTGCCCTCCCGGACCGGGTCGGCGATCAGGTTGGCCGAGATCGTGTTGTCGGCACCGCCGTACAGGGCGATTCCGTTGGCCAGCACCGGTGACTGCACGGTGTTGTGATCGAAGGTGTTGTGCGCGTCAGCCGTCCCCTCCGACCACATGGCCAGCCCGTCGTCGCCGGTGTTGCGGACGAAGGTGTGCGACACGGCGGAGTTGGTCACGCCGGTGTGGAAGTTGACGCCGTCGGCGATCTGGTCGGCGATGACAATGTCGGTGACCCGCAGGTCGGTCATCGGTCCGTCGAACCACATGCCGACCTTGGTGTGGTGCAGGTAGAGGCCGTCGATGGTGGAGCGGCTCAGCGCCCCGCCGATCGCGTTGACCTGATCGTCGTCGATGCGTTCCCGCACGTCGCCCTCGACGGTGAAGTCGGCGAGGTGCACGTTGCTGCTGCCGCCGTCGGCGGCGTCCCGGCCGTAGAAGCCGACGCCGGCGTGCACCGAGCCGTCGGGGGCCGGGGTGTCCAGGGCGACCTCGCGACCCTTCACGATGGTGTACCAGCTGCCGGCGCCCACGATGGTCACGTCGTCGACGATCACGTGCCGGTTCACCTGGTAGGTGCCGGGCGGCAGGTAGAGCGTGCGGTGCCCCCGGCGGGCGTACGCGACGGCCCGGTCGAAAGCGTCGGCGGACTCCCGCCGGCCGGTCGGGTCGGCGCCGAAGGCGAGCACGTTCACCGCGCCCGGGACCGTCCGCGGCGGGCCGACCAGCTGTGAGTCGAGCAGGTCGATGACCGTCCAGGCGGCGCCGCTGCCGACCGGGGCGGTCAGCCGCACCACCTCGCCGGCCCGGTACGTCCGCCCCAGCAGCAGGCGCTGCTCGTCGTAGAAGTGGTGCGGCCGGAAGGGCCTGGTGATGGTCGGCGCCGGGGTGGTGGCGGCGGGCACGCACCCGCACTCGGTGATCCACCAGTCGGGGTGCAGCAGCCCGGCGTCAGGGTCGTTGGAGAACGGGTACTGGTTGTAGAGCCAGGCGTACTGCGAGGTCAGGGTCATGGTGCGGGTCGGTCCACGGCCGACGGTGACGTGCAGCGGCGCGGTGATCCCGCCGCCGCCCGGAGCGTCGGGAATGCTGTACCGGACGGTGAGCGCGTTGGCCGCCGCCGGGAGGGTGAATTCGACGTACTGGCCCGGGTTGAGCCGGACCGCCCGGCGTCCGGAGGCCTCCCCGGCGAGGGTGTAGGCGGCGCGGTCCGGGCCGATGACCGTCCCGGTGGTCCGGGCGTGCTCGGCCTCCTGTTCGGCGAAGTCCACGGCGGCGCCGCGGCCGGTCACCAGTGCCGGGTCGAGGCCGGCCCGGGTCACCACCGGGGTCGGGTCGGCGGGGGCCGGCGGGGTCGCCGCCGCGCTCCCGGCGGGTACGGCGAGGGCGACGGCGCTCGCCGTCGCGACGATCCGGGCGGTCAGCAAGTGCCGGCGTCGACCCGCCGGGCCGTCGTCCATGCTCCGTTGCATCGGTTACCCACTCTCCGGGACGGGGGGGACGGTGGTGGAACGCCGCGCCGAGGCAGGGTGCGCCCGACTCGGGCAGGGGGATCATGTTATTCCGGTCACTTGTCGAGATTCAAGCGCCTCTCTGTCCAAAAATTGCGAGCACGGCGCCCGGCCGTTGTCTCGGCCGCCCGTCGGGGTGGCTACCGGTCGGCCGGAGTGTCCCGGGCGGCCGGCGGGCACCAGCCCACCTCCGCTGCCTGTAAGTGATCATTCGAGACTTGCGTCGACCGGGCAGTTGGCGGTTCATTTCTTGCAGGAACACGACATAGGATTGCGGCGTGACGAAGAGGTTGACGGAGGTCGCCCGCAAGGCGGGCGTCAGCGAGGCGACCGTGAGCCGGGTGCTCAACGGGCGCGGTGGCGTGTCTGAGGCGACCCGGACCGCGGTGCTGACCGCGCTGGACGTCCTCGGCTACGAGCGGCCGACCAAACTGCGTGGCGAGCGTGCCCGGCTGGTCGGCCTGGTCCTGCCCGAACTGCAGAACCCGATCTTCCCGGCGCTCGCCGAGGTGGTGACCGGGTCGCTGGCGCAACGGGGCTTCACCCCGGCGCTGTGCGCCCGCACCATCGGCGGCGTCCCCGAGTCGGACTACGTCGAGATGCTGCTCGACCACCAGGTCTCCGGGGTCATCTTCGCCGGCGGCTCGTACGCCCTGGCGGACGCCCCGCACGAGCACTACCGGCGGCTCACCGACCGGGGGCTGCCCGTGGTGCTGGTCAACGCGGGCGTCGACGAGCTGGGGTTCCCCCGGGTGTCCACGGACGACGCCGTCGCCGTGGAGCAGGCGTACGGGCACCTGCGCTCGCTCGGCCACGAGCGGATCGGGATGGTGCTCGGCCCGGAGGACCACGTCCCGTCCCGGCGCAAGCTGCATGCGATGGTCCAGGCTGCGGGCTGGACCGACGGCGCCGAGCACGTCGAGCGTTCCAGCTTCTCCATGGAGGGGGCGCGGGTCGCGGCGACCAAGCTGGTCGAGCGTGGCGTGACCGGCATCATCTGCGCCAGCGACGTGCTGGCCCTGGGCACCATCCGGGCCGCCCGACGGCTGGGTCGTGCGGTGCCGACCGACGTGTCGGTGGTGGGCTTCGACGACTCCGCGTTCATGACCTGCACAGACCCGCCGTTGACCACGGTGCGGCAGCCGATCGAGACGATGGGGCAGGCCGCGGTGGACCTGCTGGTCACCCAGATCGAGGGGGCCGGGGTGCTGCACGACGAACTGCTCTTCGAGCCCGAACTGGTGGTACGCGGCTCCACCGCCCCGGCCCCCGGCCGCTGACCGGTCCGCGACCGACCGCCGTCCACCGGTCCGGCCGCCGGCTGCCGCGCCGGACCTCGACCGACCAGCCGACCCATCCGGTCAACTCTCCAGCCGCTCAACGACGCTCCGGCCGTCGACCGCTGCTCGCGGTCGGCGGCCGTTTCGTCGTTGCCGGCACCGAGCGGCGTCGCCCCCTCGGGTCGCGGTCCGCGGCCTGAGCTCCCAGCAAGGGTGAGCCCGGCAAACGCGGGCGGCCGGCCGCGCAGTCAGGATCTGCCGTTGGAAAGTCGCATCCTTTCAGGCCACGATCGAAACCTTGCTGAAATGAGTCCGCCTCGTTACAGTGACCCCACTCACACCTGACCCGGCGGTGACCGCGGGCAGGTCGCGTGGTGGATGCAGATCACCAGCAGGCATCCCCGCGGTGACGATCACCGCAGATCAGCGAAGGCCATGGATAAACCCGTTCCCGAAGGGATGGACAGATGTCCGTACCGCAGTACCGGAAGGCTGCGGCGCTAGCGCTCGTGGCCGGCCTGGGGTTCAGCCTCGCGGCGTGCTCCACGAAGAGTGACGACTCGGGGAAGGACGCCGGCGGCAAGGTCACCATCACGGTCGACTGCCAGCCGGTCGGCTCCCAGAAGGAGCTGCTGCAGAACTGGAACGACGACGTCGCCGAGTTCCAGCGGCAGAACCCCGACATTGTCATCAAGAGCGTCAGCGTCGGCGAGCAGTGCAACAACCCGCCGGACTTCACCGCCCGCCTCGCCGGCGGCACCGTGACCGACGTGTTCTACGGGTACATGACCGATCTGCAGCAGGTGCTCGACTCCGGTCAGGCGATGGACATCACGCAGTACGCCGCCAAGGACACGATCCCGACCTGGGAGAGCATCGACCCGGCGCTCAAGGGGGTCTTCACCGACAACGGCAAGCTCTACGGCGTCCCGGTGAAGAACTACTCGATGGGTCTGGTCTACAACAAGACCCTGTTCCAGCAGGCCGGGCTCGACGTCAACAACCCGCCCAAGACCTGGGTCGAGGTGCGGGACGCGGCCAAGAAGATCTCTGCGCTCGGCAACGGCATCGCCGGCTACTCGGAGTACAGCGCCGGCAACACCGGCGGCTGGCACTTCACCGCCGAGATGTACTCCCAGGGCGGCCAGATCCTGACCGCGGACGGCAAGAAGGCCGACTTCAACAACGCCCAGGGCAAGCAGGTGCTGCAGAACCTCAAGGACATGCGGTACGGCGACAACAGCATGGGCTCCCGGCAGCTGCTGCAGTGGGCCGACCTGCTGACCAACGCCGGCGCCGGCAAGGTCGGCATGTTCATCGGCGCGCCGGACGCCACCACCGCGATCGTCACCCAGTTCCAGGGCAAGTACCAGGACTGGGCGATGGCCCCGATGCCCGGCCAGGACGGTCCGGCGAAGGGGACCCTCGGCGGCGGCGAGGGCTACTTCTTCAAGAAGGGCCTGACGCCCGAGCAGGTCAAGGCGGGTCTGAAGTGGCTGGCGTTCGAGAAGTTGACGCCGGGCGAGGGCCAGTTCGACTACGTCCGGGCCAAGCCGCAGAACCAGCCGGTCGGTCTCCCGCAGCCGACGCTGTTCGCCGTCGGGAGCGACGCGCAGAAGAAGGACCTGGAACTGCGAAAGGCGAACGCAAACGTGCCGGTGGAGAACTTCGCCGCCTTCGAGGCCAACCCGGCCCCGATCAAGGGGGAGCCGCGCAACGCCCAGACGATCTACGCGGTGCTCGACGCCGCGATGTCCGGGGTCCTGACCAGCTCAAACGCGAACATCGACGCCCTGCTCAAGACGGCTGAGGACAAGGTCAACCAACTGCTGGCCGCGGGGAGCTGATCCGACGGGTGCGGGGGCCGGCGCACCGGCCCCCGCACTCGCCTCACAGCGTCCGCTCACCGACCCCCGCAGGAGATGTCTTGACGATCACCACCGTCCCGGGTACCACCAGACAACCGGGTCGCCCCGAGCCGCCGTACCCGTCGCGGCCCCGGCACACCAGCCTCGGCCGCAAGGTGCGGGACAACGTCACCGGGCACGCGTTCCTGATCGGGGCGGTCTTCTGCTTCGCCGTCTTCTCCTGGTACCCGATGATCCGCGGCATCGTGATGAGCTTCCAGCGCACCCGCCGGGGTGAGACCACCTGGGTGGGCTGGGACAACTACCTCCGCATCATCAACGACCCCAGCTTCCTGACCGCCTGGAAGAACACGTTCTACTTCACGTTCCTGGCGCTCGTCCTCGGCTACGCGGTGCCGTTCTTCGTGGCGATCCTGCTCAACGAGTTCCGCCACGCCAAGGGGTACCTGCGGATCCTGGTCTACCTGCCGGTGATGCTGCCGCCGGCCTCGGCGCTCTTCCTCTTCAAGTTCTACGCGTACGACCCCAGTGACGCCGGTCTGTTCAACGCGATCCTCAAGGCCCTGCACCTGCCGACGTCGGAGTGGATGCAGTCGCCGGGGATGACGATGCCGGCGATGGTGATCGCGTCCACCTGGATGAACATGGGCAGCGCGGTGCTGATCTACCTGGCCGCGCTGCAGAACATCCCCGGCGAGCTCTACGAGGCGGCCGAGCTCGACGGCGCCGGGATCTGGCGGCGGATCGTCAACGTGACCATCCCGCAGACCCGGCTGATCCTCGCCCTGCTGGCGATGCTGCAGATCGTCGCCACCATGCAGCTGTTCATCGAGCCGCTGATCCTCGCCAACGGCGCGGGTACGGGCGACTCGGCCACCTCGGTCGCGTACCTCATCTACCAGCACGGGTTCTTCCAGAACGACCTCAACGGCGCCGCGGCACTCGGCGTGATCATGCTCGTGGTGCTGGCCGGCTTCTCCGCCGTCTACGTGCGGCTGACCGCGAAACAGGACTAGGACGGACGAGCAATGGCACAGGACTCCGGGACCCGGACGCTCATCTCCCACGCCCAGCTCAGCCGGGGGCGCGGCAGGGTGATCTACTGGACGCTGCTCACCGTCGTCGTCGTGGCGTTCACCCTCGTCTTCATCGGGCCGCTCTACTGGATGGTCACCGGCGCGCTCAAGTCCGGCCAGGAGATCGCGCAGACCCCGCCCTCGCTGTTTCCGGAGGACCCCCGGCCGCAGAACTACGTCGACGCTTGGACCAACCTGAACCTCGCCAAGCTGCTGTTCAACACGTTCTACTACGCGACCGGCGCGGTGCTGTTCCAACTCGTCCTCGACACCGCCGCGGCGTACTCCCTGTCGAAGCTCCGACCGGTCTTCGGCAACGCGATCCTCGGCCTGATGCTGGCGACGCTGATGATCCCCGCGATGGTGCTCATCGTCCCGCAGTACGTGACGGTGATCGACCTGCCGATCGTGCACCTCAACCTGCTCGACTCGCCGTTCGCGATCTGGCTGCCCCTGGTCGCGAACGCGTTCAACATCTTCCTGCTGAAACGGTTCTTCGACTCGATCCCGGAGGACCTGATGTCGGCGGCCCTGGTGGACGGGGCGACGCCGCTGCGCACGCTCTGGTCGATCATCCTGCCGATGTCGCGCCCCATCCTCGGCGTCGTTTCGATCTTCGCCGTGACAGCGGTCTGGAAGGACTTCCTCTGGCCGAAGCTGGTCATGCCGTCGCCCGAGACCCGCACGGTCAGCGTCGGCATCTACGCCTTCTCGGGCGGTCAGCCGATGAACGTGGTGATCGCCGCCTCGGTCATCGCCGCGATCCCGACCGTCATCATCTTCCTGATCTTCCAGCGGAACATCATGTCCGGCCTGACCACCGGCAGCCTCAAGGGCTAGCCCTGGGCACCCACCAGCCCAACCTCCGTGGCGACCGACGGTCGCTCGCCCGGAACACATTCAGGTCCGGCGAACCCGCCGACGTACCGACGCAGAAAGCAGGTGCTCGTGTCCACAGCAGACGACCCGCGGTGGTGGCGCAGCGCGCTGATCTACCAGATCTACCCGCGCAGCTTCGCCGACGCCAACGGCGACGGGATCGGTGACCTCGCGGGTATCCGGCAGCGTCTGGCGTACCTCGCCGACCTCGGTGTCGACGCCGTCTGGTTCAGCCCCTGGTATCCGTCGCCGATGGCCGACGCCGGCTACGACGTCTCCGACTATCGCGACATCGACCCCGTCTTCGGCACGCTCGCCGAGGCCGAGGAGCTGATCGCCGACGCGCACCGGTTGGACCTACGAGTGATCATCGACGTGGTGCCAAACCACTGTTCGGACGCGCACCCGTGGTTCCAGGCCGCGCTGGCGAGCCCGGACGCCCCGGAGCGGGAGCTGTTCTGGTTCCATCCCGGGCGCGGGCCGGACGGGTCGCAGAAGCCCACCGACTGGGTCTCCCCGTTCGGCGGCGACACGTGGACCCGCACCACCAACCCGGACGGCACGCCGGGCGACTGGTACCTGCATCTGTTCGCCCCGCAGCAGCCGGACTTCAACTGGGACCACCCGCGGGTGCGCGCCGAGTTCGAGGACATCCTGCGGTTCTGGCTCGACCGGGGCGTGGACGGCATCCGCATCGACTCGGCGGCGATGCTCGCGAAGGACCCGGCGCTGCCCGAGGCCCCGCCGGAGGGACCGAGCCCCTTCATCGACCTGGACGCGGTGCACGAGATCTACCGCAGCTGGCGGCGCCTCGCCGACCAGTACCCGGGCGGTCGGGCCCTGATCGGCGAGGTGTGGCTCCCCGACCACCAGCGGTTCGCCGACTACCTGCGCCCGGACGAACTGCACGCGGCGTTCAACTTCGACTTCCTCGGCTGTGCCTGGGACGCGGCCGCGCTACGCGCCTGCATCGACACGACGTTGGCCGCGCACGCCCCGGTCGACGCCCCGGCGACCTGGGTGCTCTCCAACCACGACGTCACCCGGCACGTCACCCGCTACGGCCGGGAGGACACCACGTTCAGCTTCGCGGCCAAGCGCGAGGGGGTTCCGAGCGACCTGGAGCTCGGCACCCGCCGGGCCCGGGCGGCGGCGCTGCTCTCCCTCTCCCTACCCGGCGCCGCGTACGTCTACCAGGGCGAGGAACTGGGCCTCTGGGAGGTCGAGGACATCCCTCGGGAACTGCTCCAGGACCCGATGCACTTCCGCTCCGGCGGCGTCGACCCCGGCCGGGACGGCTGTCGCGTGCCGCTGCCCTGGTCCGGCGAGACGCCGCCGTTCGGCTTCAGCCCGGACGACGCGAGCGCCGCCCCCTGGCTGCCGCAGCCGGCCGACTGGAAGGACCGTACGGCGCAGGCGCAGGCCGGTGACGACCGCTCGATGCTGGAGCTCTACCGGGCCGCGATCGCCATCCGCCGGGCCGAGCCCGCGCTGGGCGACGGCGCGATGAGCTGGCTGCCCGTCCCGGACGACGTGCTCGCCTACCGCCGCTCGCCGAGATTCGTCTGCCTGGTCAACCTCTCGGGAACCCCGGTGCCGCTGCCGCCGCACACCGAGCGGCTGCTCAGCAGCGGGCCACTCGAGGACGACCTGCTGCCGCCGGACACCGCCGTCTGGCTCCTTACCGCCGACGAGACCCCGACCGCTCCCGACCCGGCCTGACCGCCGCGGTGCCGGCGGGGGGGGCCCCCCCCCCCCCCCCCCCCCCCCCCCAAGAACCCCC